>WJOQ01000269.1 GCA_009618505.1 Clostridia bacterium
AGAGACTATAGTATTTCTCACCGTATAAATTAAGCCAAAAAGTGGGAAGAAAACTTCGGTTAAGATAGACTATATCATACTGGAATTCTTGGCCTATAAGAGTAGAGAAGTAAAGATTATGTCTTTCCAAAACATCTGAGGCAGACCCTTCCAGGGAAAAGAAGAACCTCTGCTCAGCAAAAGAAAGCCAGGGAAGAATATAATCCAGTCTAAACTGAGGCCTGTAAGGAAAAGAAGGGTAAGCTACCTCCTTTTTGCTGATAAACCCGGTTAGAGAATCTTTCTCTGATCGGGCAAAAGTCAATTCTTTTTCCGGAACAGTCAGCAATCTTCCTGGCAAAGCTCCCAGAGAAAAAAGATAAAGAGAAAACCTTCCTCCCCTGTAAACAGAGAGAACAACTTCTTTTCCATCAGGAGATATAGCTGGCTCAAAGACTCCTCCCTTTGCCTCGGTATACTGCCTGAATTCTTTCCTTTCTGGATGGAGTGAATAAAGATTAAATACACCATCTTTGCCATTGGAGATGAAGTAAATTTTCTCCCCCTGAGGAGAAAATATAGGACAGCGATCATCTGCTTCATCCAGAGTAAGACAACTAAAAGTTTTATCCTTTAATTGTAAAAGATAGATATCTCTTTTCCCTTTTCGAAAAGAGACAAACACTATTTCTTCCCCGTCGGGAGAGAAAGAAGGAGAGAAGTTTTGCACTAATCCATCATCATCATAGGTTAAAGGAGAGACTTCATTACTATGGATATCCAGAAGATAGAGATTGGAGTTTCCCCCTTGCTGCTTTACAAGCACTATTTTTTCCCCATCGGGAGAGAAAGATGCCTGGTCTGCCCTTAAACCATAGGTTAAACGTTCTTCCTTATTCTTCTCAATATCAAATAGATACAAATCTGACAAAAAGGTGCCTTTGGGAGAATAAAATTTTGTCTTAGAATATAGAATTCTTTTCCCATCAGGAGAAAAAGAAACAAAAGGATTAATCCCTCTCTTTAACCTTTTCACCTCTTTACTATTAATATCCATAAGATAAAGGTCGAAAATAGCATAATCATACCCCCGATTGGAGGCAAAGGCGAGCACGTCTCCTGAAGGCGAGAAAACAGGATGTTGATTTCGTCTGCCCTGATAAGTTAAAGGCTCTCCCTCCTTAAGAGAATCATCATAGAAATCCTCTTTTCCCTTATATCTTTCTCTTATCCATTCCCGCCATTCAGAGTAAAGAAGAAAAGAGTCTTTACCCAGGATTTCTTCTAGAGTCTGATTGAAACTCAAAAAGTGAGAAGTAGGATAAAAAGACAACTCATCTGAGGCAAGAACAAACTCTGTGCTAAATTGAAAAAGAGGTCGACGACGAAGATGGGCTAATATCTTGGCTATCTTATCCCTTCCATAATGATCAAAAATATAACGGACAAGACTATCTGATTGGTAGTAACCAGAAGTCCTTCCCCATCCTTCAAAGAAATAGAAAGCCCCCAGGCTGCCCTCAGACATAATCTCTTGTCTCTGCGCCTCATCCCTCAGTACCATCTCTTTTAGGGAATGCCACTCCTCTGCCTGGTATTGAGCTAATCCTTCTATAAACCACATAGGCAAAGTTAGATTAGCCATTAATCGCCGCAGGGGAAAAAGAGATTCCTCAATGGCAGCAAAAGTAACTAGATGAGTAAACTCATGAGCAACAACCTGTCTTACCCAGGACAGATTTCCACTGGTTCCCTCAGGATGCCATCGAGCCCGAATAACGATTTTAGCAGGTAAAATGGAGGTATAACCTCCTGTATTATCGCTATAATTTTCCACAATAATGTGAGTGTTTTCTCGTGGCTGGTATCCCAAGTCAGATGTAACAGAGGGGTATATTTCTTCGGCAACCCTGGCTACCTGTTGAGCGAAAGTCTCTTCCTGCTGATGATAGTAAATAAGAAAATGAGGGGTCTGGATTACTTTCCAGTCAAGCTCGGGATGGTTAAAAGCAAAAGAAAAGGAATTAACTCTGGCTAGAAATATAAAAAGAAAAAAAAGAGCTATTACCCTACCTTTTCTAATGAAGTCTTTTTTCAATCCTGCTCTCTCTAAAGAATCTTGGCAACTCTTACCTTTACCTCCCGCACATTCTCAATTCCTACAGTATTATTAAGATAATTCTTTACCACTGTCTGGAGTTCATCTATTAAGCGAGGAATCTCTCCTTGACCCTGGGCAGAAAGGGTCAGATAAACATCTACCCCTTCCTCCGCCAATTTAATATCTGCCTTGATGTCCTCAACTCCTTCTACTCCTTTACCTATCCGTTGGATAAATCCGCAAATTGCCTTCTGAGAGATTTCCATTTCACCCAGAGGGTTTTTCAAAGAAACAACCGCACCCTCTCTTTTTTCTCTAGCAAGCAAAGGCAAGGCAATACTCAAAACAAATAGAAACCCGAACAGGCAAATAAAAATTCCTCTGGTTAATAATTGCTGTTCAAGAGCAGTAAGAGCTCCCAGAATAGCAAACCTGGGGATTATCTCCAGCGAAATGAAGAATCCTGCCAGAGACAAAAGAGCCAGAGCGACCACAATTATTCCCCATAATATCCTTTTAAAAACTCTCATCTTAGCCTCCTTATTTATGAAATATGTTTTATTCCTTTTATTTTTATGTTAATTTTAGCGACTGGTTTGTCGAGAACTCTTTGCACTTCTTGCTTCACTTTTTTCTGAGTTTCCTCTACCAACTGAGGGATAGCATTCCCTTCTTTAATAATTAACTGGAGAGAAAGCCCTATTCCTTCCTGCAAATATTCTATCTTGATCCCCTCTCCCCACAAACCTCTCTTGACAGCATAAATTCCTTCCACCTCATTGAGGGCTTTCTTGACAAGCCCGCTGATTACCTTCCTATCAACTTCATAACCCTCTTGCTTATTTTGGCTCTCCTTCTGCTGATTAGTCATAGAAGGCCTCTTTCATTAGTTTTTCTTCCACAAAGCTAGTATAGAAATCACCCTTTCTAAAATATTCATTTTCTAATACATATTGATGAAAGGGAATGGTCGTTTTTACTCCCTCAATAACAAATTCCTCTAAAGCCCGTTTCATCCGAACTATTGCCTCTTCTCTATCTCTCCCCGGAAAAAATATGAGTGTCTATCCTAATGCCCGGACCACCAGGAAGATGGAAAGAACTAATCTTTCCTGGACAAGAGATAAAATTCCTTGCTGGGTCCTCTGCATTAATACGACACTCCAGGGAAGCTCCTTCCATCTTTATATCTTTCTGATTATAAGGAAGGTTCTCTCCGCTGGCGATTCTGATTTGGTCCTTAACCATATCTCTGCCAGTAACCATTTCCGTTACCGGATGTTCTACCTGAAGTCGGGTGTTCATCTCCATAAAATAGAATCTCTTTTTTTCATCTACCAGAAATTCCACTGTTCCCGCCCCTCTATAACCAAGTTCTTTGGTTACCCTAACAGCAATTTCTCCCATCTCTTTTCGCAAAGATTCATCCAGGACAACAGAGGGAGACTCCTCTATTAGTTTCTGATACCTTCTCTGAATGGAACAATCTCTCTCTCCAAAGTGAAGAGCTTTGCCAGAGCCATCAACTAATACCTGGAACTCAATATGCCTTGCTTTATCCAGGTATTTTTCCATGTATAGGCCTGACCTCCCGAAGGAAGTTTTCGCCTCCTGCTGAGCCAAATCAAAAAGAACATCCATATCCTTCTTTTCCCAAACTACGCGTATGCCTCTACCTCCCGCTCCTGAAACAGCTTTTAGAATTATGGGGTAGCCAATGCGCGCAGCCAATCTAGAAGCCTGAGATCTATTCTCTACTATTTCCTCCAGGCCAGGAATTACAGGAATACCCTTTTGAGCTAAAGTATTACGAGCCTCCACTTTATTTCCCAATTTTCTGATTACTCCCGGAGCAGGTCCAATAAACTCTATACCTGAAGAACGACAGACCTCAGCAAATTGTTCATTTTCGGCCAAAAAACCATATCCGGGATGGATAGCTTCTGCTCCCGCTATTTCAGCCGCACTGATTATACGAGGAACATTAAGATAGCTCTCGGCTGGTTCACGTGGACCAACACAAATAGCCTGATCAGCAAACTTTACTGGAAGAGAGTGTTCATCTTCTTTAGAGAAAACCGCCACTGTTTCTACTCCCAGCTCCTTACAGGCTCTTATTATACGAAGAGCGATCTCCCCTCGATTAGCAACAAGGATTCTGCTAAACACCTATTCTCCTTCTTCTATCAAAAACAACTCCTGGTCATATTCCACAGGATGTCCATTCTTTACCATAATTTCTTTGATTTTACCCTCAACATCCGAGGTTATCTCATTCATCACTTTCATAGCCTCGATAATACAGAGAGTATCTCCCACTTCCACCCTGTCCCCTGTCTCCGCAAAGGGTTCTTCCTCTGGAGAAGGGCTTCTATAAAAAGTTCCCACCAGAGGCGAATTCACAGAAAAGAATTGTTTCCGTTCCTTCTCTTTCTTCCTTTTCCTTTCCTTCTCTTCTATTCTCTTATCTTCAATGATAGAGACACTCCTTTTCTCAGCAATGGCTCCTTTTTCTTTTCTCCCTTTAGTTAATCTGAATCTAGTCTTCCCCTCCTCTATTTCTAACTCAGAAAGAGAAGAGGATTCGAAAATTTTGATGACTTTCTTCAGCTGTTTAAGATCCATCTCGTACCCCCTCTCTCTTTACGCTTTTCCTGCATACTCTTTTGACCTTGTATGTATCTATACGGACTATATCTCCCTCTTTTATAAAAAGAGGAACTGATAGGTCATAGCCGGATTCCAAAATCACCGATTTGCTAGCTGAACCTACCGTATCCCCTCTAGCTCCGGGAGCAGCTTTTTTTACCTTGAGCTCTACAAAAATAGGAATTTCTATTGCTATTACTTTGTCTTCGTATAATTGCATAATTACTTCCATGTTCTCCTTAAGAAAATTTGTTTTCTCACCCAGGTTTGTGCCAGGAATAATCTTATCCTCAAAAGTTTCTAAATCCATAAAATGAAAATCTTCCTTTTCTCTATAAAGATATTGGGCTTTTCTTTCCGTAATGAAAGCATCCTTTATCTTCTGTTCAGGCGAAAAGACCTTTCTTATGTTCTGTTGGCCATGAAGATTCTTTAGCGTAACTCGAACAAAAGCACCGCCTCTACCCCGCTTCACATGTTGAAACCCCTCAAGCGTCCAGAGCTCTCCCTCCAGCTCTATAGTCATTCCAACCCGCAGGTCGTTTGCGTTAACCATTGAGAACTCTACCTCCCTCCTCACTAACAGCTATCATTTCTTCTACTCTTACTCCTCCTTCTCCTTCCAGGTATATCCCTGGCTCCAGAGTAAAAACCATCCCTGCTTTTAAAATATCTTTTGATCTACTAGCTATGCTGGGCAATTCGTGGATCGCCAAGCCTACCCCGTGACCACTACCATGTATGAAGTTCCTGCCGTAACCAGCCCCTTCTATCTTCTCTCTTATCATTCTATCTATATCAGAACAACTGATTCCCGGCTTGAGCGTCTTAATGACTTCTTTCTGCGCTTTGACGATTAAATGATGAATCTGGCGCCACTTCTCTTTTATTCCGCCTAAGAAAATAGTCCTGGTTAAATCAGAACAATACCCTCCTACTCTAGCACCTAAATCAAGAAGAACTAATTCGCCTTTTTCCAACTTCCTTTGACTAGGCTTTCCATGGGGCAGGGAAGTCCTTTCTCCAAAAAGAACGATGGGAGGAAAAGCCTCTTCGTCTGCATTTTCCCTCAGAAAATAGATAGCTTTTCTACTGATGTCCTTTTCTGTTACTCCTGTCTCTAATTCATTTTCCAGATAGGCAAAAGCAGCTCTAGTCACTTTAAGAGCTTCCTTTCCTCTATACAGGTCAGCTCCCCTACATCCTTAATCGCTCTTTGACTTTCTATTAAACCAGAAAAAGGAACCCACTCAACTTCCTTAATTTTCCTTAGTCTTTCGTATTCGGCAAAAGAAAAGTGGGAAGCCTCAAAGCCCACCCTTTTACCTCTTAGTTTCTTACAAATCTCAGAAATAGTTTTTTCAAAACTATCTTTCTGAATAACTATCTGCCAACCATTTAATCTGGACTTTGCCTCTTCAGCAAAAAGGGAAGTAGTGATAAAAAACTTATCTCTACTGCTGAGTAATATTTCCCCTTCTATCCAGTAATGACTGAGATAAGAAACATTTTCTGTTCCCTTAATGAGAAATGCCTCTATTTTCTCCTTTTTAATCTTTTGACCAAGAACAGTTATTCGATGCTCGATACTCGTTGCTCGTTTTGATTTCATCTCTTCGTCCTTTTCTTTTCCCCTCACCTTAATCCTCTCCCCCGAGGGAAGAGGAAACAAGAATCGAGCAACGAATTTTGAGTCATCCTAGATAATCTTTTAATTTATCATCTCCCAGGAGTCTATTTACCAC
>WJOQ01000237.1 GCA_009618505.1 Clostridia bacterium
CAAACCCAGCAACCTTACTAAGGCGAGGTATAATCTCCAGATGCCAATGGTAGAACTCTAAATTTGGTCTGCTAGAAGGAGAAGTATGAATGATATAGTTGTAAGGAATGTGAGGAAGGATTTTATCGAGGGAGGTGATGCATTTTTTAAGTATTCTAGCCAGGCTTTTTATCTCACTTTCTTTAATTTCCCTAAAATCAGAGTGGTGTCTTTTAGGCAGGATACACATCTCATAAGGGAAACAGGAAGCAAAAGGGCATAGGCTTATAAAGTTTTCATCCTCCCACAGGAGTCTTTCTTCTAAAGCTATCTCCTGCTCTATGATATGGCAAAAAAGACACCCTCCCTTAAGCTCAAAATACTCTTTAGAGCCTTCAATCTCTTCCTTTACATTTTTAGGAACTAGAGGAGTAGCAATTAATTGAGAATGGGAGTGGCTTAGAGATGCTCCAGCTACTATACCTCTGTTCTTAAAAATTAACACATATTGGAAATGAGGATTTTTGATAAGTTCTATTATCCTGTCCCGATAAACCCAGAGCATCTCCTCTACAACTTTATCTTCAAGATAAAATACGTCCTCTATATGATGAGGGGTTTCAATTATTACCTCATGAGCACCAATACCACTCATCATCTCATATATTCCCTTTTCTCTTTTATTTGGGTCACCCCCTATCCTTAAAGCAGGATACTTATTGGGCACTACCCTTATCCGCCAACCAGGGGTATTAGGTTTAGTACCTTTTTTGCGGTAAGAAATGATTTCAGGGGGAGTGAGAGTCTCATTTCCTTCACAAAAGGGGCACTTTTTTTCTTTGCTTGGCCCAGGCTTCTCAACCGTAAAGTGTGAGGGTTTTTTCCCCCGCTCTGTAGAGATAATTACCCACCTTGCAATTACAGGGTCCTTTCTTAATTCAGCTATTTTATTCCTCCTCAGGTCTTTGCTATATTTATATCAAAGAAAGAGAATAAGTCTAGCTTCGTTTGACACAAAGAATATAAAGTCTATAGTAATGGAAGAAGGATTAATTATGAACCCAATTACTTACAGAAAACAAATACAGTTACTAGTTGTTAGATTTGCTGTGGCTATTGTCCTGAGAATTGTTATTGAGCAAACCTTATATGAGAGAGTTGGTAGGCAAGTACTTTTGAATTTAGTGATTCGCAGACTGTTCTATGAATTTGTTTTCCAAAGAATCCTCTGTCCTATTGTTGTAGTAAGGGTTCCTATCTGGTTTGCCCAAATAATTCTACTTTTTGTCTTTATAACCAGCAGAATAACCATTATAGGCGGGAAAGAGCTAGAAAGAATTAAAAAGGAAAAACAGAGAGTTATCTTTGCCTTCTGGCACGGCAATTATACATTACTGCTTTTCTCCTTTCGCATAAAAAACGCAGTGGCCCTAGTTCATTCATCCTTTCGAGGAGACTTCATGGCTCAATTGGCCTCTGTCTTTAAATATCGTATAGTACGCATATCCAGACATCGAAGGTCTATAATGCCATTTATTAGGGCAATTAAAGAGGGCTATCCAGGATTTATTGCTGTGGATGGTCCTCTGGGGCCACCTCGTGAGACTAAAGCAGGAGCAATCCACGTTGCCCGGAAATCAGGGGCTGAGATTATCCCTCTGGCAGTAGAAGCTCGTAGAGGATTTCTGCTGAATCGATGGGATAATCATTGTATTCCCCTGCCTTTTAATAATATTACCGTATTTATTGGCAAGCCAATAGTGGTGAAAGACGGTGACTCTCTTGAGGTGAAAAGAGAAGAAGTAACTAGCTCTCTCTTAGAATTAACCCAAATAAACTAAGAGAGAGAGAGAGAGAGTTTCCCTCCAGATTTTTTCTGAGAACACCAGCCTTCCCTTTTTCTTAGTTTACTGAAACCCTGCTGCCCAGGGCCGTCATATAACCAAAATCAAGATGGGACAGTCGACTGCAGCGAAGAGTATGAATTGTTAATAAAAGTCTAATATCTTGCTTAATAGGATTTGCTCATGAGTGGATGGCATTCTTCAAAGCTAAAAGAGGTCTTCGATAGACTTAGAACGGAACGGATTGGTTTAAGGCAGAAAGAGGCGGAAGCAAGGCTGTTAAAGTATGGTGCTAATGAGATACAGGTAGGAAAAAAGATTTCCCCTTTTAGAATTTTTGCTGAACAATTCAAAAGCTTGTTAGTCATTATTTTGATAATGGCTGCTATTGTTAGCTATGTTATCGGGATTTTTCCCGGACAGGAACCGAGAGTTGTTGATTCTCTCTTAATCTTGTTAATAGTCCTGGCTAATGGCATCTTTGGGTTCCTGCAGAACTATAAGGCAGAGAAAAGTATCGAAGCACTAAGGAGACTGGTTGCTCCCAGGGCAAAGGTGATAAGAGATGGGTTGGTGCAGGAGATCGCTTCAAGGAATCTAGTCAAAGGAGATATAGTTTTGATTGAAGAGGGAGATGAAGTTCCAGCCGATGTAAGGTTAATAGAGAGTAAAAATCTAGCTGTTGATGAATCAAGCCTTACCGGAGAAAGTGAGAGTGTAAAGAAGGAAGCTAAAATCCTAAAAGAGGATATACCTTTGGTAGAAAGAAGAAATCTCCTTTTTATGACCACTGTTGTGACCAGGGGTAGAGGAAGAGCGGTAGTTGTGGAAACGGGGATGAACACAGAGGTTGGGAAAATTGCTGAAGAGATTAGAGAAAGCAAAGAAAGGCCAACATCCTTTCAACTAGAATTGAATGTTCTGGGGAAGAAAATAACCTATGCAGTAATAGGAATAATTGCTCTTATTCTGCCGGTGCAGTTTCTAATAGGTGCCGCTGATTTTGCTACTATTTTTCTCACAGCTATAGCTTTAGCGGTAGCATCAATTCCGGAGGGTTTGCCTGCTGTGGTTACAATTGCTTTAGCTTTGGGCACAAGAAGAATGGTCAAAAGAAATAGTTTGGTTAAGAAACTGCCGGTTGTAGAGAGCCTTGGTTCTGTTGATACTATCTGTACTGATAAGACAGGAACTTTGACTGAAGGTTTAATGACAGTAAGAAAACTGAGCTTTGATGGTGAAGTAATAGATGTCAGCGGTGTTGGTTATAGTCTAGATGGGGATTTTCTCATCAATCGAAAAAAGATAGATGCAAGGAGAGTTTCACCTTTGCTCAATTGCGCTTTGCTTTGTAATAATGCTGTTTTGGGAAAAGATGAGAATCAAAAGAAAAAATACATTGGAGATCCTACTGAAATCGCTCTCCTGGTCGCTGCCAGGAAAGCAGGCCTTGAGCCTGATGAATATGTAAGAGTAGATGAGATTCCTTTTTCTTCTGAAAGAAAACGGATGACTACTGTTCATAGAAAGAATAAGGAGCTTTTAGTCTTTACAAAAGGTGCCCCTGAGGTAATTTTGCAGGGATGTAGTTTTATTCTTGAAGACGGAAAAGTGAGAAGGCTCAGTAAGGGAGATAAGGAAATTATAGCATTAAGAAATAGGGATTTGGCCAAAGACGCTCTAAGGGTTCTGGCTTTTGCTTATAAAGCACTCAATCAAGAGAAAAAGAAGAAGGAAAATATTGAAAATGACCTCATTTTTCTTGGCTTACAGGGAATGATAGATGCTCCAAGGAGAGGGGTTAAGGAAGCTATTGAGACTTGCAAAAGAGCAGGGATAAGGGTTGTGATGATAACCGGGGATAACAAAATAACTGCACAGGTTGTAGCAAAGGAGATTGGTATCGGCAAGAATACATTGGAAGGAAAAGACCTGGACGGTATTTCTAGCCAGCAGTTAAGGGCAAGGGTCAAAGAGGTGGATATTTTTGCCAGAGTTTCCCCAATGCATAAAGTAGGGATTCTAAAAGCACTACAAGAGAATGGACATGTAGTCGCTATGACTGGCGATGGTGTGAACGATGCTCCTGCCTTAAAAAATGCAGATATTGGGGTGTCGATGGGCATAAGGGGAACCGATGTCGCTAAGCAAACATCTGATATGGTTTTACTTGATGATAATTTTGCAACCATTGTAGATGCTGTAAGGAATGGGAGAACAATTTTTGACAACATAAGAACTTTTGTTAGATATCTACTTACAACTAATCTTGCTGAGGTTCTTGTGGTATTCCTGGCTTCTTTATCTGGCTATCTACCTATAATGCCTGTGCAGCTTCTCTTGATTAATTTTCTTACAGATGGCTTACCAGCTTTAGCTTTAGGTGTTGACCCTACAAGAAAGGGCACAATGCAAAGAAAGCCAAGAAAAAAAGCAGAGGGCATTATGAACAGAAAATCAATTTATTGGATTATGGGTATCGGTATTGAGTTGGCTCTTGTTTTGTTAGCCATATTCTTTATCGGGCTCAAAAATGGACTGGCAACGGCCAGGACTATGGTTTTCACCGGTTTTGTTTTATATGAATTTGTTAAAATTTCTGTCATTAGATATCAACAACAGTTGAGTTGGTTTTCCAATAAATGGTTGGTTTTAGCAACAACTGGCTGCATAGCTCTGCAATTAGCGATACTCTATACACCATTGAATCGTTTGTTTCATGTTGTTCCATTGGGTCTCTTTGAATGGCTTATTCTCTTGCTAGGTGCTGGAATAAGTTGGATATTGGCAATGCTAATTACAAAATATGTAGTGCGATATACCCATTAATTAGTCCGCATTGTTTATTCCTATCCCTTACAACCTCAGAAAGCGAAGGAGCATCGCGTGAACAAAACTAAGTCTAAAAAGCCGATGCCTTCAATGAGTACCAAGCGCATGGAGGCACTGACTGATGGTGTGTTCGCTATCGCAATGACCTTATTGGTTCTAGACTTCAAGGTCCCCACCATACCAGAGGGTTCAAGTGTCAATGCGCTACCGAAACTGATACTAGACCTATGGCCCAATTTCTTCAATTATGTACAGAGCTTCATTCTTTTAGGCATATTCTGGATTGTCCATCACCTCCAGTTCGATTACATCAAGTTCATTGACCGCGGACTGCTCTGGCTAAATATCCTGGGCTTGATGTTCATTGTTTTGATACCCTTTTCCACATCTCTGATTGCGGAATACGGCGATGTGCAAATTGGAGCACTGATTTTTGAATGCAATTTGCTGGCGATTGGATGTTTGTTTTATATGCAGTGGTGGTACGTTACGCGTAAACGTGACCTCCTGGACCGTGACCTGAGTCAGCAGGAGATAATCTTAATCAGGAAAAGGAATCTGGTTGTACCCATTGTTTCCCTGGTTGCGATTGGACTGTCTTTCTTTTATCCTGACTGGAGTGAGGTTCCTTACTTTGCCATTCCATTTATAATGATAAAATATCGACGACGCTGATAAAATGAATAACAGAATTACTTTGTTGGGTCATTTCCAGGAATATGTTAAGTCTCTGGAATGGGATAATGCGGGACATTCTTCAAAAGACTCCTCAACAGCACCCGCTCCTGAGAAACTAACACAAATCCAGACACTTGTTAATGTAAACTGGACAGATTTGTTTCTAGGTAGGATGTAGGAAAGTATTCCTCGACTAAGGACGTGAAGATGCTCTCATGAACCATATTCCAGTCGTTGGCCCCGGGGGCAGGACGCTGTTAGAACTTTTTCCGAAGAATGTATAGAGATCCCAATCTACGATATTCCGCTACAACAGCAGTTTAGGGCACGCTAGGCCAAATCTCAGCACCTGTTAATCTGGTTTTGGAGGCGAAAAAGGGGGGTTAGCCAATTCAGTCCATCTGAGCTTGAGTATTCATTTGAATATTCGTTCTGCAACTTCAGGCAATTGGGAGAAGCTCGTGATTTCAAAGTCACCAGAATGATCATCAGCTACATTATCTCGACAGAACTTGATTGTTTTGATACCCAATTGAGATGCCGTGTAAAGGTTCTTGGATCGGTCGTCAATTAGGATGCAGGATGAGGGAGATTCATGGATTCGCTCGAGCAAAATGGTGTAAATCTTTCTGTCGGGTTTACGATAGCCTACCTCACCACTTATTACCACGACCTTAAATAGTCCATTCAAACCGAACTTTCCTCTAAGATAAGAGGACCATTCTTTGACATCATTGGAGAGTACTGCAAGGGAATAGCTTCCTACTAGAGACCTGGCAATACTCACAAACTCAGGGTCCATTTTCAAGCAACCATCAAGGTAGTCCTTTTCAATATCGGGATACTCACTCTCAAAGCCCAATTGGCTCCAGAAATCATAGGAGCTAATCTGTCCGAGACTCGCTTCTCTGTAAAATTCATTGATTTTCTCAGAGTTAACTGAACTATCTCTTTCTTGGATGAAAGGAACCAAAAGCTCATTGACGTCATCGGTACTTCAAAGACAACTCCCATCATATCGAAGGTAACCCACTTCATCAGCGTTTTTTTCTTTTCCCAAATGGGAAATATGGGTGGGTAACAGGTT
>WJOQ01000244.1 GCA_009618505.1 Clostridia bacterium
CGAGGAAGATGAATGGAGCAAGTTAGTGCAGGATCCAGGTGATCCTCTAGAGAATCGAGCTTTAAGGGGAGAATATCCTCCTGCTTCTACATTTAAGGTAGTAGTTGCGGCGGCTGCTTTAGAAGATAATATTATCGGAAAAGAAGATACCTTTTTCTGCGGGGGAGAGCTTCTTGTAGGCAACCGTATCTTTAAATGCTGGAAAGAAGAAGGACATGGAAGATTAAATCTGGAAGAGGCTATTGTTGATTCCTGTGATGTTTTCTTTTATCAACTGGGATTGAAGATAGGAATGGACAAAATAATTCAATACTCTCGTCTGTTTGAGTTGGAAGAAATTACTGGTATAGACCCGGTTTCAGAAAAAGATGGTCTTTTGCCGACCCGTGAGTGGAAGTTAAAAGCCAAAGGTGAAGCCTGGTATCCTGGGGATACAGTTAATCTTTCGATTGGGCAGGGATTTCTTCTAGTTACTCCAGTACAAATGTTCAGAGTCATCGCTGCCGTAGCCAATGGAGGTAGTTTAGTTAACCCGTATCTGGTGAAGGAAGTAGTTGATTCGCAGGGCAAAGTTGTTGAGAGTTTCTCTCCTGGAAGAGGTAAGAAAATACCTATTTCCTCCTCAGTCTTTGATTTTCTGGGAAAATCCCTGCGAGGAGTTGTTAGAGAGGGGACAGGGTGGCGAGCAGAGAATAAGATTGTGAAGATTGCCGGAAAAACAGGAACTGCAGAATCGTCAGATGAAGAAAGACCTCATAATTGGTTTATAGGTTATACACTCTCTGATGAGGCCCGCTTAGCTATAGTTGTTTTGGTAGAATACCGAGAAGAGGAGATTTCCATTGCTACTCAAATAGCAGGAGAGATTCTCTCTCAGATTTTCAATAAAAACTAATTTGGACACAGATTTAGACGGGATAAACAGGATAAATAGGAATGCAAGTTTCCTTTATTTCTCAAAAATATGATAGGATTATTTTGTTAACTACTATTGCCCTGGCATTGGGCGGGATTTTCCATTTATGGACAATTGTTACTTCTGATGAGACCTATTATCTTCTTCATCAGGTAAGCTGGGTATGCGTAGGAATCGGTGTTATGTTTCTTCTCTCTTTTTTTAGGGTTGGTTTGTGGCAAAGAGGAGCCTACTTTTTCTATGGAATTATTCTTTTTTTTCTTCTATTTGTTCTGTTCAAAGAAGAAGGCATCTATGGGGCTCAAAGATGGATTAAGATAGGAGCATTTGGTTTTCAGCCCTCAGAGTTTGCCAAGCTTATTCTTATTATTGTTTTGGCTAAACTCCTGGCTAGCAAGGAGAAAGTGAGCAAGAAGGGGATAATTCTTTCTTTTTGCTTTACTCTCATTTTCTTAATTCTCGTTGCTCTCCAGCCAGACCTGGGAAGTGCCATTATTCTTCTTCCCCTCTGGTTGGCGATGTTGTTTTTAGCTGGGATATCCTTGAAAAGAATATTTACCATTCTGGGACTAGGTTCATTGCTACTTCCACTTTCTTATTTCTTTCTTCATCCTTACCAGAAAGCGCGCATCCTCAC
>WJOQ01000016.1 GCA_009618505.1 Clostridia bacterium
AGTCAGGAGATGCACAAATCGTTATCAAGGGTCCGAAGCACCCTTATGTTCAGCTCCTGGTAGAATCTATTCCCGTCCCGGATCCTGAACAACTGTGGCAAGGACGTGTGGAGCTTCCGTCTGAGGAGGAATTAGAGATGGATACTCTGAGAGGATGCAAATTCTATCGTCGTTGTCCTTATAAGATGGAAATATGTCTTAAAAGCCCTCCGCCATTATATAATATTGGTCCAGACCACTTTGCTTCTTGCTACTTATATAAGTGAAGAGAGGTAAATGAGGACGCATGGCAGGTACAAGGCTAAAATCTCAGGAAAAGGTCCTAACAGTTGAAGTGGTTTTTTTAAATTGAGTAGGAATGTCAAACTGTCGCTGTGTTGTTCATGGGCGGAGTTCGAGGAGCCAAGGGGTTAGAAATTATTATGAAATTTCAAGAGAGAAGCTTTTTGGTTAAAGAAGGTTATCTAAGAAGAGGGGATCAAAAAAGGTTTTATCCCTTTGTATTTGAGGTTCCGGAAGGAATTGGAGAAATCCAGGTTAAGTTTTCATATTCTCCCAGAATTTTAAAGAATGAAGAAAAAAATTATCAAATGATAAGAGGAGCCGTAGAAGAGTACGTGAAGGATTACCCTCAAAAAGAAATGGTTTCAACTCTTAACTCTTTTATTAAAAAAGCGTATCCCTTTATTAAAAATGCTTATCCCCTCAGGAATCTTTTGAATTTGTCATTGTATGATGCCAAAGGTAGTTTTGTGGGCAGGTGGGATCAAAATTCCGAGAGGCCTGTCAGGATAAGCAGCACTTATAGCAGCCCAGGATTTACTTCCTGCAAGATAATTCCAGGTTTCTGGAAGGTGGAAATGGAGACTCACGCTATAGTAACAGAGGAATGTAAATATAGATTAGAGATATCTTTAACCCAGCGGACAAATGTGGAGAATTTCAGCCCCTTTAAGAAAAAGTTAATTAATCCCTCAAGTTATAGAGATAACAAAGGCTGGTATAAAGGGGAATTACATGTTCATTCTAATCATAGTGATGGTAAAAATACACTACCAGAAATAATAGAAGGGACGAAAAGAGAAGGGTTGGATTTTATAGCTCTTACGGATCACAATACAGTAAGTGGGTTTAGCTCAATTCCAATGAGGGAGGATTTATTAATAATCAGGGGTATGGAACTTACTACTTACTATGGTCATGCTCTGGCTTTGGGAATAACTTCCTTTATTGATTGGCATTCTAAAGAGAGGATGAGAAATATCAATGATATCATCGATGAAGTTCATTCCCAAAAAGGGCTGTTTGCAATAGCTCACCCCTTTTGTATTGGTGACCCTGTGTGTTCTGGATGTACCTGGAAGTTAGGGAATATAGACTATCAGAAGGTGGACTTAATAGAGGTTTGGGCTGGATGTTGGAAGAACAGGAAGATTGAGAACTACAAGAGTTTCAGATTATGGGATAAATTGTTAAATCAGGGATTAAAAGTAGTTGGTATCAGTGGCAGGGATTGGCATGATGTGAATGAGCGAAAAAGCGATGGTA
>WJOQ01000209.1 GCA_009618505.1 Clostridia bacterium
CTAGTTTTTTTAGGACTTCCTTTAGACTTACCTTTTCTTGTTTCGCTTCTGTTACCACTACCTTGATTCCTTTCTCTTTTAACTCTTCTAATCTCTTCTTATTTGCCTGAGAGGTAGCGAAGATAAACGTACCGGCTTTTTCCTGGTCGTTTAAGAGACGTGCTTTGGGGGGAGTTCTTAGCTTGCTATCCAGGATAATCCGAACAAATTTTCTTTTGGAGGAAGGAGGAAGTAGGGAAGGGTCATCCTTGATTACAGTATTTATTCCTACTAGAATAGCATCCACTTTATTCCTGAGGGAATGAGCGAATCTACGTGATTTTTCACCGGTTATCCACTTAGATTGCCCGCCGGGGGTAGCAATTTTTCCATCTAGACTGATTGCTGCCTTGACTATGACAAAAGGCCTCTTTTCCCTCAGGTAATTGAAGAAAGCCTCATTTAACCTCCTTGCTTCTTCCTGACAGACTCCCAGTTCGGTTTCGATACCTTCTCTTGCCAGACGCCTTAGCCCTCCTTTAGAAGTAGGGTCTGATGTAGCCGCTATTACTTTTTTAATGCCGGCTTGAATTATCTTTTCTGTACAAGGAGGGGTTTTCCCATAATAATTACATGGTTCCAGGCTGACATATAAAGTAGTGCCTTGAGCTTCACCTTTTGCCTTTCCAATAGCTTCTACTTCGGCATGCGGTCCGCCGAAGTATCTATGATATCCAGTAGCAATCACTTTTTCCTTTTTAGTAAGAACAGCTCCTACCATAGGATTGGGAGAAACTTTTCCTTCGCCTTTTTTAGCCATCCTCAAGGCTAGTTTCATCCATTTTTCATTAAGTTTCAAAATCCTCCTCTTTATCTAGTTTAAATTCGTGATGGATAGCTCTGACTGCTTTTTTTCCTTCATTTTTTCTGACCACACAGGATATCTTTATCTCTGAGGTGCTTATCATATCAATGTTTATATTCTTCTCTCCAATGCAGGCAAACATACGGGCGGCAACTCCAGGGTGGGATTGCATTCCTGCACCTATCAAGGAAACCTTAGCCATATCCGAATCATAAATTATCTCTTCAATTTCCAATTTTTCCCCTACTTTCTCCATTGCTCTTCTTGTATCCTCCAGGCTTTCCTCTTTTATGGTAAAGGAAATGTCATTTTTCCCCTGCTTTGTGCTGGTTTGAATAATCATATCCACATTAATACTAGCTTCGGCTAATTGGGTGAAAATAAAACCAGCCGTTCCCGGTTCATCGGGTACTTTCTTAATGGTTACCTTAGCTTCCTTTTCATCAAGAGTGATTCCGGATACGACAAATCGTTCCATATAATCGTTATTAATCAATTGTTGTTCCCTCCTTTTGACTGAAACTAGAGCGTATATGCAAAGAGACTCTATATCTTCTGGCTATTTCCACCGCTCGCAGGTGTATAACTTGGGCTCCTAGACTAGCCATTTCCAGCATTTCCTCATAAGAAATATGCTTGAGTTTTTGTGCCTGAGGCACTATGCGAGGGTCAGCTGTGTATACCCCCTCTACA
>WJOQ01000335.1 GCA_009618505.1 Clostridia bacterium
GATACAGAGCTCATATTGCTTGAGAAAGAAAGCAAAACTTGCTTATCTGGCGGGAAGATTTGCTGCTAAAGAAGCTATATTTAAATCCATAGGAGGAGGAATAAGCTGGCGGCATATAGAAATCCTAGCTAAAGAGAGTGGTGAGCCTTATCTGGCTAATAACAAAAAAACTAAAGAAGCTCTGGATGAAAAGAATATAAGAAGAGTTCTGATCAGCATCTCGCATGATAATGATTACGCTGTAGCCCAGGCAGTGGCGTTATAGTGAAAGAGTGAGGAAATGAAATTAGTCACCAGTGAAGAAATGCGCCGCATAGACAAAAAAGCCATAGAAGAAATAGGAATTCCCAGTATAGTTCTTATGGAAAATGCTGGTTTGAAGGTAGCTGATGCGATAGAAAGGAAATATGGTCCTCTAAAGGGAAAATATGTATATATCTTTGCTGGTTCTGGTAATAACGGAGGAGATGGAATGGTAGTAGCCAGACATCTCTTTAACCAGAAAGTAAAGGCAAAAATATTTCTTCTAGCTGAAAAGAAAAACATTGAGGGAGATGCAGCAACCAACCTGGCCATTACTGAAAAAATGGGAATACCGATGAGGGAAATTACCTCTCCTGCCTTTATGGAATCATTAGAAAAAGAACTTGCCAAAGCGGACATAGTAGTAGATGCTCTTCTGGGCACAGGAGCAAAAGGACCACCACGAGGATTAATGAAAAAAGTTATTGACTTGATTAATAAACACTCTAAAAACACGGTAGCGGTGGATATTCCTACAGGAGTAGATGCAGATAGAGGAGAAGTACGGGGGGAAGCAATAAAGGCAGAATACACAGTTAGCCTTGCCTACCCTAAACGAGGATTATATCTATATCCGGGGATGGATTATGCTGGTGAAATCGAGATAGCAGATATAGGAATCCCTACAGGTTTAGAAGAAGACAAAATTTACTCTGAACTTCTTACTCTGGCTGGCATTTCTAAGAAGTTATTCTTTAGAAAACTGTCTTCTCACAAAGGTAGCTTTGGACATCTTTTAGTTATAGCCGGCTCGCCAGGAATGACGGGAGCAGCCAGCCTAACTGCCCTTTCTGCTTTGAGAGTAGGAACAGGCCTGGTAACATTAGGTATCCCCGAAGATTTGAATCCTATTTTGGAAACTAAATTGACTGAGGTAATGACCCTCCCTCTACCTCAAAGTAAAGACAGAACTCTGTGCAGGGAAGGGTTCGAAAAAATTAAAGACTTCAGTCAAAAATGCAAGGCAATCGCCATCGGTCCGGGCATTTCTTCCACTAAACAAACTAAAGAACTAATTAGTACGATTATCGACCAATTGGATATCCCATTGGTTATCGATGCTGACGGAATAAATGTCCTTGCCGGGGAACTCTCTCTGCTGAAAAAATACAAAGCCTCCTTAATAATTACTCCTCATCCAGGAGAGATGAGTAGGCTTGTGGGGGCTTCTGTAGAAGAGATTCAAAAGGACAGAATAGGATTTACTATTGCTCTAGCCAGGAGCATAGGAGCTATTGTAGTTTTAAAAGGAGCAAGAACAGTAATAGCCAGTAAAGAAGGTAATAGTTGGGTTAACCTGACCGGGAATCCGGGAATGGCTACTGGAGGAAGTGGAGATATTCTTACCGGAATAATTGGCGGATTATTGACACAGAAACTCTCCTGCCTGGAAGCAGCCAAAACAGGAGTGTACCTTCATGGATATGCCGCTGACCTAGCTGCCCAAAAAAAAGGAGAAATAAGCCTCATCGCCAGTGATACTCTTGAAACCATCCCTGAGGCTATTAGGAGGATAAAGAGTGAATATAGCTGAATTACAAAAGAAAAACATTGCCCAATTACATGAAATAGCGGACGGGAAAAAGATAGAAAATTACAGACACTTGAGGAAACAAGACCTTATATTCAAGATTATTCAAGATGAAATCAACCAGAAAAAAATTGTCTACGGCTCTGGAGTTTTGGATATTCTTAGCGAGGGATATGGATTTCTTAGGTCCACAAACTACACCTCAGGGCCTGACGACATATATGTTTCTCCTTCTCAGATTAAACGTTTTGACATCAGAGAAGGGGATGTAGTTAGCGGCCAAATTAGACCTCCTAAAGAAAACGAGAATTATTTTGCTCTACTAAAAGTAGAGACAGTAAATGAAGAAGACCCAGAAAAAGCAAGAGAAAGAACCATATTTGAAAATCTTACTCCTCTTTTTCCTCAAAAACGCATTGTTTTGGAAAACAATTCGGGAGATATCTCTACTCGTCTGATTGACCTAATTTGTCCTATAGGAAAAGGACAAAGAGGTCTTATTGTCGCTCCTCCCAAGACAGGAAAAACTATATTTTTACAGAAAATTGCTAACGGTATAGCATCTAATCACCCAGAAATAGAACTTATCGTACTCCTAGCTGATGAACGACCAGAGGAAGTTACAGATATGGAACGCTCAGTAAAAGGAGAAGTTGCTTTCTCTACTTTTGACGAACCACCAAAAAATCACATCCGTGTAGCAGAATTAGTCATTGAGAAAGCTAAGAGGCTGGTAGAACAAAAACGTGATGTGGTAATTCTTTTGGATAGCATTACCAGATTGGCTCGAGCTTATAATCTCGTTGTCCCTACCAGTGGCAAAATTCTTTCTGGGGGGATAGATGCTAACACTCTACATTATCCTAAGAGATTCTTTGGGGCAGCTCGAAAAGTAGAAGAAGGAGGGAGTCTGACTATCGTGGCTACTGCTATAGTAGAAACAGGAAGTAAAATGGACGAAGTTATTTTTGAAGAATTCAAGGGAACCGGTAATATGGAACTACGCCTGACCAGAGAATTAGCGGAAAGGCGAATTTTCCCCGCTATTGACATGAATAGATCGGGTACAAGAAAAGAGGAATTACTACTAAACGATAACGAGCTTTCTAGGATATGGGCTCTTAGAAACTATCTTAACCGACAGAATTACAAAGAACCCATTGAAGCAGTAATAGAAGTAATGAAAAAAACAGAAAATAATAAGCAATTCCTGGAGATTGTATCTCACCTGGGAAAAGACTCAAATAAAAAGGAGGTAACTTTCCAATGAAAAAAGGAATTCATCCATCCTACCATGAAACAACCATTAGATGTGCCTGTGGAGCTGAATACAAAACTAAATCCACTAAGCAAGACTTACATGTAGAGATATGCTCTCATTGTCATCCTTTCTTTACCGGGAAACAAAAATTTGTTGATAGTGGGGGAAGAATAAAGAAATTCCAGGACAAATACGGACTTTCCTCTGATTAACGCCAAGAACAAACGTCAAGACAACTTCCCCGTATCCAAGATACGCCTCCTCGCTAGGCTCGGCATATCTATCGCGTTGTTCATATCTTGTATCTAGCATGACGTAGCGTTTCGTGTGTTTTAAAGCATTTTTTCGAGATACTAGATACGATTCACAGCTTTTGTTACTCCGCAGGGATTACCAGTTTCTGTCCAGGATAGATCACTGCAACATCACCAATCCTATCTTTATTGGCTTCGTAAATTTTGCGCCACTTACCAGAATCATCATAGACATCCTTAGAACCGGCGATGCGCCACAGACTATCACCTTCCTTTACTTCATAGACATTCTTAGCTTTAACCTCATAAAGACCAGTTGACTTAAATTTGATACCTGCCTTTTCTCCCAATCCCTTTTCTAGATTCCTCACTCTTCTTATTATGTCATCTACTTTAGCCAGAATCATATCTGTCTTTTCTTGAGTTTGTTTAGCTAATTCCCTGGTCTCCTTTATAGCTTGATCAGCTTGAATCCTGGCAGAAGCAGCCATCTCTTTTGCCAGAGAAACTTCTACCTTGAGCTCTTCTACGCTTGCTTTCAGTGCCCTTGCCTCTATTGTATTTATCAATCCTTCAGCCAGTTTTGCCCGCCATAATCCCAATCTGTAGAGGACTTCCTCCTTGAATTCAGCCATCCTTACCATTGTCTCCAGGGAAATATCTTTTGCTTCTACTATCGTCTGGCTTAACTGAGCGCATTCTTCCTCTAAACTCTTTAATTCATTCTCAATTGCCTCAAGAGAAGAATCACCTTGTGCTACCCCTGCACTGCCAGCCAAAGCGCATAACAACAGCATCGACCCTAATATACCAAATACCTTTCTCTTCTGCATCTTTTCCACCTCCTCAGGCTAATTTTGCAACATATTCTTATTGGTCACATGCCATAAAGGCAGCCGCTATAAACCCAAGACCTAACAGTAATCTCTGTGTTTTCAATTTCTTAATCGTGGCCAAATGTTCCTCATTGGCAATTTTCAAACCATCATTAGCAACTTTCAAACCAGCTATTTCACCTCTTAATTCTCCTGCTACCTTAAAGTAGTTATCGGTAATCTTCTTAATGGTCTCGGCTTGCTCGGCAACTTTCTCCTCCAGCTCAACATTAATAGCATTTAGCTCTCCGGTTACTTTAAAGAAATTATCGGTGATTTGTTTGATGGTCTTGGCTTGCTCGGCATTGGCAGCCTTAAGAGGATCTATCTGAGCATTTAGCTCTCCGGTTACCTTAAAGTAGTTATCGGTAATCTTCTTGATGGTCTCGGCTTGCTCAGCAACTTTCTCGTCCAGCTCAACATTAATAGCCCCTAGCTCTCCGGTTACTTTAAAGAAGTTATCGGTGATTTGTTTGATGGTCTTGGCTTGCTCAGCAACTTTCTCCTCCATCTCAGCATTAATAGCCCCTAGCTCTCCGGTTACTTTAAAGAAGTTATCGGTGATTTGTTTGATGGTCTCGGCTTGCCCGGCATTGGCAGCCTTAAGAGGATCTATCTGAGCCTTTAGCTCTCCGGTTACCTTAAAGAAGTTATCGGTGATTTGTTTAATGGTCTCGGCTCGCTCAGCAACTTTCTCCTCCATCTGAGCATTAATAGCCTTTAGCTCTCCGGTTACCTTAAAGAAGTTATCGGTGATTTGTTTAATGGTCTCGGCTCGCTCAGCATTGGCAGCCTTAAGAGAATCAATCTCTTTCATCAACCCTTTCGTTGTTTCGAAAAAATTATCCGTTAGCTGCTCAATTATCCATGTTTGATCGGCAATCGCCGCTTTAGCTTCTGCTAATTGGTCCTGCAGAATCTTTTCTTGAGCCACAACTGGTACTTGTATACATACTGTAAACGAAATTATAACTAATACCAACAGCAACTTATTGAACATCCCTTTTTTTAGCATTTCTGTTAAACCTCCTTTTTATTTATTTCAGAAACTCTAAATTTTCTATCCTTTCACCTCCTTTCTCATTATACCATTTTCCCTCTTCCCAAACCACTTCTCGTCTCTTAATCATCTGCAAACAGGAACATCATTATTTAAAAACATCTTATCATACCTTCTAATAGATGTCAAGAAATGTCGTTTCGCGACATTTCTTGTATTGCGTATGTCGTATATAGTATTGCGCAATACACATCACGCACAACAGAGCTGGTGAATCGTGTCTCGATGCTAGATACTCGATACTCGTTTTGGTCTTATTCCTCGTCCTTTGTCTTTTATCTTTCTTCTCTTACGAGCATCGAGCATCAAGTATCGAGAATCGAGTATCCAGAACTTAGACTTCTTTTTCTCGATGAACTATGAACAACGAACCATGAACTATTTGAAAATTGACCCTATTTGCCTTACCGCTTTTTCTATTTTTTGCTCATCAGCAACGAGAGCAAATCTTACAAAGCCCTCTCCTCCTTCCCCAAAGCCAATCCCAGGAGAAACTACTACGCCTGTTTTCTGTAAAAGAAACTTACTAAACTCTAAAGAAGACATCCCTGAATAAGAAGGAGGAATAGAAGCCCAAACATACATGGTAGCCATAGGAAGTTCTACCTCCCAACCTAATTCTGTCAGTCCCCGCACCAACACATCTCTTCTTTTTTGATAAACCTGACGAATCTCCTTCACGCAATCCTGTGAATTTGTCAAAGCTAAGCAGGCCGCTTTTTGAACGGGAGTAAATATACCAAAATCAATATAAGATTTTACCCGAAAAATAGAATCTATAATATCTCCATTTCCTACTACAAAACCTATCCGCCACCCTGGCATATTATAGGTCTTAGAAAAAGAATGAAATTCAATCCCAAGCTCTTTAGCCCCCTTTGTCTGAAGAAGGCTGGGCGGTCTATATCCATTAAAGGTTATCTCAGAATAGGCAAAATCGTGAATTAGAATAAGTCCATACTTTCTGGCAAAAACAACTGTTTCTGCAAAAAATTCCTTACTTGCTATGGCTGCCGTAGGATTATTAGGATAACTGACAAGGACAGTCTTGGCTTTCTTTAGCACTTCTCCCGGGACAGAGGAGAAATCAGGAGAAAA
>WJOQ01000198.1 GCA_009618505.1 Clostridia bacterium
ATACCATATGCCGGTTAGGGAATGATAGCGTCTGTTTTCCCACTTCCACCATTATTTGTTTGAATGGCTCAATTTTAGTGTAATCAACTCCCGCATCAGCATATTCACTTTTTTCCTTCACATCGTACCTCTCTTTTCTTGATACTTGACTTCAACTGGCAACAGGGTGTTCTTTATGGGAAGGACAATGTCTACCTCCTACAAGGATAGCTCTATTCAGTTTGAGAAACCCTTTCTAAGACAGCCTGCTTATCTGTCTGACGGGCAAGATCCTCACAAATTCTTTTGTATTCCTCATAATCTTCTGGCGTTACCAGAACTCTTTTATGAACTAATCTCTCTTCAAAAGAAATAACCCCCTGAGAAAAACTATATTTGTTAAGATAGGTAAACCACGTGGTATCTTTAATAACTGGTGGGGGGAGATATTTTATGGTAAGATTTTCCGGAAGTCTAATTGTAACCATGATATCGAATTCATCCAGGATACGAAAATCGATGGGGTAGCTTCTTTTGTCCCGAGAAACTAAACTGGCAGAGAATCCACCCAATTGAGGAACGAGCCTATCCTCTCCAGCCTCGGTTAAGAACTTTGGTCCCTCAAATTCCATCCTTATTTCTATCGGCTTGTTAAGGTCTTCTGCATCACTTATTGTGTGGCTTAAAAGCTTTCCTCCTGGAGAGAAGTTGTTTAGCGTCGATTTAAGGTATTCTTCAATCAGAACAGGCTTGGTATACTTTAGCCAATATCTTTGCCCCTGATCGTATTCTCCCAAAGTATTAATCTTTCTTGTCCCTGAAATTGTCTCATCCTCATGGATATCGATTGTCATGCTTATGCAGGCTCTATTATGTTCAGGTTTAAATAAAGGAGTCTTTTCAATCTTTCCCTCCTTTTCATAAAAAACAAATACTTTTCTGTTTTGATCCCCTCCTGGAAGATCGCCAAAAGAAGTAGTCTCAGCAGTAGGGTCAAGGAAAACTAATTCTTCTCCTACTTTAGCCAGACAAATGGCGTGATTAAAGGCGAGAGTAGGAAATTCCTTATCCAAAAGATAACTTCCTCTTGTTCCAATCAGAACCGGATAGGCAGAGATTCCTGTATATCCAAGCATCGAAATTAAGAGCATTACCTGATCTTTACAGTCTCCGTATTTGTTTTTAAATATTTCGGTAGCATAGTGAGGTTCAAATCCGGCTTCTCCATATTCCACACCTACATACCTAATCTTTGAAGCAACCCAATGATAGATTGCCCTGGCCTTCTCTTCTTGGGTATTCTTATCTTTAATCAACGCTTGAGTCTTTTCTTCAATTGCCTTATCAGTTTTTATCTTATCGATAGTAAGATTCCTCCACCAGTCATAAAGCTCTTGCCAGTCATCAAGAGAGGAAATAGATAGATAAGGAGTAATCTCTACATAAGGAGGCATGGAGGGCTCTGTTATGGTTTCCGGTACATTCCTGAATTCCCAGCTATATTTAGTGCCAGCTTCGATATTTTCTATCCGAGGGGAAAAGTCTAGCTCAT
>WJOQ01000284.1 GCA_009618505.1 Clostridia bacterium
TCCCTGGTTTTAGTTTGAAGTCAATCCGCCCATACCACATCAAGGCCTTAAAATATCTCTTGAATTTCTCATTTCTGGTATAGTGACCCCTGGGAACGTATTGGCTATAGTCTTCGTATGCATAAGGAGTCATCATAAGATTTGGGTTCTCTACATAGATCAGGAGTTCCCTAAATTCTAGCCCTGCGTGACTTTCTATACTACTAATTTCTTTTTCTACTGTGTTCGCTAGACCAAAACCAACTTCATACTCAGGATTGAACTCTTTCCTGGCTACGGCAAAGAAGCCAATATTTAATCTAGCTGCTTCTTTCACTTCAGCATCCTTGGCTTCATTGTGCTGCTTGATAGATAAGTCAAGCATTCTGTCGGTAAGTTTAACCGCAATATCGTAGAGCTTCTCTATCTCAAGAATTCGCAATATGTAATCAAAAAATATATGAGAGGCATGAAGAACAGCGTCCGTAGTAACGAATATCGGCTGATTATACTCTTTGCATTCTGCATAGACATCATATATTTCATCCTTGTCCCCGGGCGTAACCACAAAACCGTTTTGCTTTAGAAGCTCTTTTGCCTCCTGGGAGAGGTAGATATTTCCCAACCCTTCCAGAGAGAACATTTCCTTTTCATCCATTGTCGTATCACCCGCCTCAATAACTGAAAAAAAGATAAATAGTAAAACGGCTATTGATAAAATAGTCTTCTTCATTTTTTCCCCCATCTATTATCTAGTCCTTCTATTTCTTTAGCTAAATCCTTTATCTTTTCATATCCGCTAAGCTGGCTGTAAGAGATGTAAAATCATTCTTTCAATGGCTAAATCTGGGTCTTCTCTTCCGGTCTTAATGGAAGCTTCTGTTTCTACCAGATATTGATAGCTAGTGATTAAATCAGAAAAATCGAGTTTTCTCACCGCTCTAGTGTAGTCGCTAGCTATTTTTGTATAAAAAGGCGCATAATAGCTCCTTGGACCGAAAATAATAGTACATGCCTCCTGAGAAGAGATTTTTTCCCCTTTTTCTTTGATTTTTAGTAATATCCGCATCTCCCGCGTTACGAGAGAGTGGATTCTTAAAGGCGCCTCTCCTCTTTCCAAAAGCTTTGCCAGAATAGACAAGGCTCCAGCAAGATTCCTTTCCCTTATGGCTTTAGTTAAATCAAATACTCCTCCCCCTGCGCCTTCTCCTAATACCTCTTCTACGTCCTCCTTTTCTATTACTTTCCTGGGGTGTATATAGAGAAGGAGTTTTTCCATAGTATTGTCCAAGTCTCGCCTGTTACTCCCGACTCTTTCTTTAATACAAAATAGAGCCGGAGGGCTGATTCTCTTTTTCTCTTCTTCTACTCTTTTCTTAACCCAATCAACAACCTCCCCATCATACAGGGAGTAGAAGGAGACAATTGTGCCCTTTTTCAAAAAGTCTTTGTAAAGCTTTTTCCGTTTGTCTATTTTTCCTCCTATAGCGACAAGACAGGTAGTCTTCACTGGATTATCTAAATATTCAGCGACAATCTTTTGATTTTTTTCTGATAATTTATCCACTTCTTCCACTACTACCATTCGCCATTTCCCCTTAAGAGGAAGGGTACTCAATGATTCTACAATTTGACCTACCGAACTGCTCTCTGCAGAAAATCTTTCATAGTTAAAATCTTCATAATCTGGCAGAATAATCTTCTTCTTAAGTCTTTCTAGAGCTTCCTTTTTCAAATAATCCTCTTCTCCCTCAAAAAGATAAGCTGAGACAATTCTGCCCCGTTCAAGTGCGGTGATAAACTCTCTATATTTCATCTTCGGCTTCCTTTCCTAAATCAGAAGGTTTTCTTCTTTGCCTTTTCATAAACTTCCTTGAACTCTCGAGCCCTTTGTCTCTCTTGCTGAGGCAAATCTTGTTAACGGAACCTATTATTCTTTAATTGCCTGAAATCCTTTTCTTTCCATCTTACCCCAGCCTTTCTTACCTAAAATGTGGTCAAGGAACCCTCTGAATCTCCACCAAGTATTAAGCTGGCGGTAGCCAAAGTTCTCTAGAACAGCATAGAAAAAAAGAATAACCAGGTGAAGAATCTTGGGGTAGCGCCTGAAGGAAAGCTCTTCCAAGACTAATGAGCCCATAGAAAGAACTATGCCCAGCACAATAGCCGCCGCCAAGAAAAAGAGTCTCCTCCAGATGCTCCTTCTGTCCTGATTTTGCCAGACCACTGGCAGAAGCGAATGACATTAGATAATCTTTGTCTTTCAGTCCCTTCTGCAGAGCTGGTACCGCTTCTTTGTCTCGCAGCAATCCCAGGAAGAAAGCAGCATAGACCCTGTGCCATCTCTTTCTTGAACCCAGCCTCTTCAGATTGTAGTCAAACAATCCCATTTCTTTCAGCAAATGAGTTAGATTTTGAAAATCCTCCCCTTTCAGCGTCTCCAGATATTTTTCCGTAAATTCTGAAAACAGGCTAAAGTCTTTAATTCTAACTTCTTTAGCGATCTTTTTGCTGCTCACCTCTCCGGAAAGATACTCTAAAATCAAGTTCTGCCATATTTCGAATTGTCTTTTCTTTGACTTCTGGCGGAATCCAAAGGTTATTTTCAAGAAGATGACATATAACAGCAAGGCAAAAGTTGTCAGGAGAAGTATAATGATAATGACGGTCGGAATATAGAGAAGCTCAGAAGTCAAGAAATAGGCCAGCGCCAATTGACCTCCTGAGGTAGGAGTATTCCCTCTGATAGTATGAGGCATTTATATTCGTTCCCCATTTTGGATTAAAACAGTGTTTCAAATAACAGAATAACAGGCCGCTTCCTGGAATTCTATATATCATTGCTTTTTTTGTTTACCCCGTTAGAAAAAAGTTTCTATCTGCGCCTCGGCTGGATACTCTTTTCCTAATGAGGTTTACCCAGTATTCTTTTGACCCGGGCTAAAAGCTCGGCTGGATGGAAGGGTTTGGTGATATAATCCTCTGCTCCCAGATCGATTCCCTTTACCACATCTTTTTCCTGGGCTCTGGCAGTAAGCATAATCACGGGGATATCTCCTAGATTTTCATCTTCTTTTAGTCGTCTTAGGACTTCATATCCGTCCATTACCGGCATCATAATGTCTAAAAGGATTAAATCCGGCTTATCCGCCTTTATTGCCTTAAGAGCTTCTTCACCGTTCTCCCTCCAGGTTACATCATAGCCTTCTTTTTTTAGCTTGAACTCAATCAATCTGGCTATTTGAGGCTCGTCTTCGGCCAGGACTATCTTTCTTGTCATTGCCCTGCCCCTTCATCTTCTTTGAATAGAGGAAGGATAACCTCAAACTTTGATCCTGTCCCCAGCTTACTCTCTGCCTTTATATCACCATTATGCCTTTCTATGGTGGCTTTGGCGATGGAAAGCCCCAGGCCGGTCCCGATTGTCTTTCTCACATAACTATCCTCGGCTCGAAAGAATCTGTTAAAGACTACTTTCATGTCCTCCGGGCTCATACCCAATCCGGTATCTTCTACGGCTACTGAGGCAAATTCCCCCTTAATCTCAGCGGTTATCTTCACTCTGCCTTCCTCAGTATATTTTATGGCATTGGAAAGAAGATTGCCAAAGACCTGAGACAGGCGGTCAAAATCTCCTAATACATTTATGGGAGATATTTTAACATTCTTTTCCAACTTAAGACTCTTATCTTCGGCGATTACCTTGAATGTATTGACGCAACTATCCACAATTTGGCTCAGGTCTATCCTCTCCCGCTTCATGGTCATTCTTCCGGATTCTATCTTCTCTACATCCAGAACATCGTTTATGAGGGCCTCGAGCCTTCGGGTATTCTGGGAGATTATCTCTAAGAACTCCTTTTGCTCCCTGCCAATTTTTCCTACGTCTCCATCCAACATGAGTTCGGCATAACCGTGAATGGAGGTGAGGGGGGTTCTGAGCTCATGAGAGGCAAGAGCGACAAAATCGCTTTTCATCTGTTCAATTTTCTTACGCTCGGTGATATCGATTACCGAAGCCATCATACACATAGCCTTTCCGGCTTCGTTTTCCACTATACTTGCCAGAAGCTGAACATCAAAAACAGAGTCATCTTTTCTTCTGGCCACCAACTCACCCATCCAGCTTCTGTTGCTTCGCACTGCCTCTATTACGTCCAGTGCCATATCTTGTGTATTCCACAGTTCTGTAACCGATTTTCCCAGGACTTCTTTTTCATCACTATATCCCCACATGTGGAGAAAGGAACGATTCACATAATTCAGATTTCCCTCCAGGTCAGCCAGGATAATGGCATTCACAGATGATGCTATTGCCTCCCCCTTGATCCTGAGGTCTATTTCCATTCTCTTGTGCTCAATAATCCTACCCAGCCTCTCGGCAATGGCATTAACTAGACTCCTCTCTTCCTTAAGGAAAGGCCCTTCATCGCTTTCTGGTCTTTCTTCCAGGTAGATTACCTGCAGAAGACCAGTTCTCTTTCCGCCCACCATAATATCGGAAGCTAGTTTCCAGGGAGTCTCTTTGAAGTTCCTGGTCTTAAATGTCTGACCTTCCAGAATGATTCGGCTGGCGGCAACCTCCGGGTACTGCCAGGAAAGGGGAATGAGATTGACTGTGCCTTCAATTATCTCCTCTAGCGAGATGTTCTCTTTTTCAATCAGACGAGAGACACCATATAGGCAATTCAGCTCCTTTACCCGCTCGCCAAGACCATGCCTTTCCTTTTCCAGTGCTTTCTCCATTTTCTTGCGTTCACTGACGTCTCGCGTGCTGACCGTAATGCCAACGATCTTACCGGACTGCCTTACCGGCCCAACACGTGCATCAAAATGGAGCGTCTCACCTTCACTGGTCTGATATTCAGTTTCATATTGATCGGGATTGCCGGTTTTCAGCACACGTTCATGGCATTCCTTCACCCTGGACTTGTATTTGTCCGGAATATAGTCGTAGACGCAGGTGCCGATTACCTCTTTTCTCCTCAGACCCCCTATTGTACGGTTGATGAATAGAATACTATTATCTGCACCCACCAGCATGATAATGTCAGGAGAATTCTCGGTAATTGACCGCCACTTGGCCTCAGATTCTTGTAGTGCTTTCTCCATTTTCTTTCGCTCAGTTAGGTATCCGAGGAAGAGTCTGTCTACTATTGTAGCAACCATGATAGCTGCCAGTGTGGCAATGATAGTAAATACCAAAGTAAGCCTGATGTTGGTGTTGCTTTGACTAGCAACTCTCGCCTCGGCGGCGAGGAGTTCTTCCCGATGTTCTCCCATAAGCTCGTCCAATAGCCCTTTCAGGGACCAGAATATTGGCTCGAAATCTGTCTCCATTTTCTCATGCAGCTCGCGGTATTCTGCTCCCTCGTCTTTGAGGCTGACAATCTCAGCGCTGGACAGGATTAACCCCTCTGATAGATTGGCCAGTTCCTCGGCATCCTTCCTTGCTTTTGAACCGACAACACCTTGGTGGGTTAGATGACGTGCCGCGAACTGCCTAACTGACTGATATAGTTTCTCCAACTGTTCCCTGGACACTTCCCTCTCATCCGGAGAATCGCCCAGTACGATATGGGCTAGAGTCACTTCTCTAGTCTCGTTGAGCTGATTGTTCATTTGGCCCATTTCAATAATGGTTGGAAAAACCTGGTCCTGTATATGGATAGAAATATCTCGCAGTTTCATGCTGCTTAAGACCCAATAAACACCAACCGTCCACAGGAAGACAATTATCAACAGGAATCCGAGGCGCAGTTTATTCCTCATGCCATGATCTCCCTCTGTTTGGGTCAGCTCGAGACGCTTTCATACTATAAAAACTGCACAAAAAGTCAATTTTCGATTACGGTGAAAGGTAAAGGCTATTGAAAAAGGTATGGAAAAACGGCGAAGAAGCTCAACCAAGCAGCCGCGAGGTATAATTGACAAATGAAGGAAATTCTATAGGCTGATACTATTACTGTGTCACTGACGGGAAAGAAGAGATGCAAGAGATGGAAGGCTATTCTTTGCGTCTCACAACCTATGGTGATGGACTGGGGAAGCCGTCATAGCTAAGTACGCTGTGAACCCTGTCTTCTTGGGTAGAGAACAAGGTATCACTGTCTTGGTTGAATAGAAAGGGGACTTATGGAGCTAGATTTTATTCTCTCTGAAGAAAAGAAAGGTCCGGCCGGAAAGACTGGATTAATCTATGACCTAGCAATAATCGGCGGCGGACCGGCAGGGATGACTGCCGCTGTTTATGCTGCTCGCAAGAAAATAAATACTCTACTTGTCAGCAAGGACCTGGGTGGGCAGGTTCTCTCGACTACCGAGGTAGAGAATTATATGGGTTATCAGTATATCGAAGGCAGGCAGTTGATGGATAAATTCAAAGAGCAGGTGAGGCACTTCCCCATAGACCAGGAAATTGGAGAAGAAATAGAGAAATTAGATAAAGAAGAAAAGATTTTTTCCCTTCTGACTCGAACTGGAAAGAAATTCAGGGCTAAGACAGTAATTATCGCCTCTGGCAAAAGGTCTCGCTCTCTCAATGTCCCAGGAGAAAAGAGACTGATAGGACGGGGAGTAAGTTACTGCAGTATCTGTGATGCTCCTTTTTTTGAAGGAAAGGAGGTAGCGGTAATTGGAGGAGGAAACTCTGCCTTTGAGGCAGCATTAGACCTGGTCAAAATTGCTTCCAGGATTTACCTGATAGATATCGCCTCTAGCTGGAGAGCAGATCCTATCCTGGTTGAGCAAATGGAAAAGGAAAAAGAGAAAGTGACTTTTTTTCCCACACATGAGATAAAGGAGATCGAAGGCAAGGATAAGTTAGAAGGAATAACCATAGAGAGCTTAAATAAGAAAGAAACTAAGCACCTGTCTGTACAGGGAGTTTTTATCGAGATTGGGCTCGTTCCCAATTCAGAATTTGCCAGGTCCCTGGTCAAACTTAATCAAATAGGGGAAATCATAGTAGACTGCAGCAATCAGACCAATATCCCCGGCTTATTGGCCGCTGGAGATGTAAGCAGTGTGCCTGAAAAACAGATTATCATCGCTGCCGGTGAAGGAGCCAAAGCAACTCTCATTGCCCATCAATACTTAATGAGGTTGGAATAATGCGTGAAGGGAGGTAAATATGGCTCTACTCAAGGATGAGGTGCAAAATGAGGTAAAAGAGAGGTTCAAGAAATTGAGCGGCCCGGTTAGATTAGTGAATTTTACCCAGAAGCTGGAGTGCCACCATTGCGAGGACACCCGCAGACTTATTGAGGAGATAGCTTCTTTTTCTCCAGAGATTAGCGCCAAAGTATATGATTTCGCAATCGATAAGGAAAAAGTGCAACAGTATAAAATCGATAAAATCCCGGCTATTGTTGTAGAAGCAGAGAAAGACTATGGAATCAGATTTTTCGGTATCCCGGGAGGATATGAATTCAACTCCCTTATTTCCAGTATTATGGACGTCTCCCGAGGGACTGCTGATATATCTCCAGAGTCAAAGGATAAGATAGCTGAGATCAATAAACCCATACATATCCAGGTCTTCGTCACTCTCACCTGTCCCTATTGTCCCGCGGCGGTACAGATGGCTCACAAACTTGCCCTGGAAAGTGAATACATCACATCAGATATGGTAGAGTCGGCTGAGTTCCCCCATTTGGCCAATAAATATCAGGTAATGGGAGTTCCTAAGGTGATAATAAACGAAAAATTTGGCTTTGAAGGAGCTCTTCCCGAATCTTCTTTCATAGATGAGGTTATGAAAGCTTACAAGTCAACCAGCAAGGTCGAGGATGAGGGTTGAAACTCTGCACAGAGAGGTAAGTTTCGCATTCAATGAGTAGATGTGCTAAAGATTGGATTGAAGGTTACCTATCATAGCGTCGTTTTCCTGCAGGGAAACGAGAACGAAAGATTCTCATGACTCTTTCTTTAAACCTATCATCTGAAAGAATAATCTGGGTAGCCTTTGCCAGTATGCCAATCTCCTCAAGAGCTTCCGGCAAACTGCAAGTATGCTCCAGCCTCTTTTGGCTGCGCAGCCTTGCTTGATAGCACAAATAAACATACATGTCCCCTATGGTAGCTTTGGGAAAATACTGCCTGAGCTTGAGTTTCTTTATTTTCTCCGTTACCGGGCGGTAGAATGAGCTAAACCAATCTCGAGCTGCTTGTTTAATAGATATCTTCTCCTTAGTTCTCACCTCAATTCGATTCTTATGGTTTCTTATTTGAAACAGCAACTTATCATAATCTCCTTGGCGCAGAAGATTGATCCCTCCCAGTCCAGTCTCATCCTCGAATTCGATTCTTTTTTGAATAGTAAGCCTTCTTGAGTCATCACCTAGAGGAAGATATTCGATGATATGAGCGTCAATGAACTTCTGCCCCTGCCCTTTTGCAGCAATTGTGCGATGATGACCGTCCAACACATAGTATTCATCATCCATCTTATAAAGCTCCACTGCAGGAAGAGGCTTACCTTCTTGCATGGCTTCTTCTATACTTTTCACTCTAGATCGAATGTGAGGCTTTTTATCTACACCTTTGAGGGAGAAATTCCTGCTGAAATCTAAAGGTCTACCTACGCTCCCCACGATGTTATCCACCTCAACAGTCTGTATACCCCTATCAATTGAATCAAGATACTTTCGGCCTCGAGATTCCGCATAAAAGGATTTTAGTGAATCCTGCCTTAACTTAAAGACAATATTCCACCATCCTTCTTTTTTAGTTATTTTCTTTCTCACCCTAGGCCGGATCTCAAGAACATGCTTTCCCTGAACATTCACCACCTTGGTCTCTTGAACCTGAGTTATCTTTTCTTCACTGTAGCCATAACTTTTGTGAACATGGCCATGAATCAGGTAGCGGGGCTTATATTTTTCAATTAGTTTGAGAAAAGAGCGAAATCCTGTATGACATACGTCTTTCCCATCATGAACACCCTTGGGAGGAGCGTGAGTGAGAACAATATCTACTCCCTTTTTTCTCCAAATCTGGAATCTTACCTTCCATACCTTCCAGCCCATCTGCCAATCAGTTTGTTCAACTCCCCTTCCGCCATACCACATAGAACCTTCCAGTCCCAATATTCTAATACCTTCATAATTGACCACTTTCCCGTCTATATCCATACAGCCCAAAGGTGGCTCCACATCATAGACTATGTCATGGTTACCTCTCACATAATAACAGCGTTTATTCAGCATATCCACTAAAAAGGAGAGATACTCCGGTCTTAAGTCCCCGGCTGAAAGAATCAAATCAACATCAGAGTATCTTTTTTTGTCGAAGTACTCGTACAAGGTGGGTTCAATCTTGTCAGAAACAGCCAGTATCTTAATTTTCTCATCTCCTTTTTTGGAAACAACTCGGATTGATTAGAAATGTCGGGGTGACTTCGCTAAAGCAAAACAGCTCAGACTCACAATTATGGGGAGGAATTGTCTATTAACTCAGAGCAATCTTATCCAGATATTCTGGAACCGAAACATTCCAATGATGATTCTTTCGAACTACTCCGGCAAATAATTCGGTTACCTTTTGCTCACCATGGACAACAAATAAATCCTTTGGCGCAGATCGAAAACCAGAAAGCCATCTCAATAGCTCACTCTGGTCAGCATGAGCTGAGAAGCCATCAATTCGCCTAATGCTAGCTTTAACCGGACGCATCCGACCGAGAATCCTCACCTTTTCTGCACCCTCGACTATCTCACGTCCCAGTGTTCCTCGTGCCTGATAGCCTATAAAAAGAATAGTGCTTTCCGGACGAGAAATGTTACTGGCAAGATGGTACTTTATTCTTCCTCCGGTACACATTCCAGATCCAGCAACGATAATACAGGAAGCCTTGATGCGATTTATGGCTTTGGACTCGGAAACTCTTCGCGTTGGAACAAGTGATGGAAAATATAGAGGAGACTCATTGTTATCTATGAGCTTAAGCATCTCCTGATCAAAATATTCCCGGTGATGCTTAAATACCTCGGTAACGTTGATTGCCATAGGACTGTCGAGGAATGTTAGCAGATGGGGAATGCGATCCTCATATAGAAGTTCACTCAGGTGATACATAAGTTCCTGGGTTCTTTCTATGGCAAAACTGGGGATGATCACATTGCCCCCTTTTTCCACCGTGCAGTTAATAATCTCACAGAGCTTACCTTTGACATCAGAAGAACCTTCATGCCGTCTATCGCCATAGGTTGATTCCCCCAGAATATAATCTGCCTCTTCAATCAGACTGGGGTCACGAATTATTGGTTTATTCCAGCGTCCCACATCACCAGAGAACAGGATTGTCCTCTGCTTTTGATTGGATATAACTTTCACTTTGACCATTGAAGAGCCAAGAATGTGTCCAGCGTCGTGAAAAGTCACACTAATTGTATTGTTTATGGTAACTAGCTCTTCATAGCCCACCGATTGAAACAGAGAAAAGACTTTTTCCGCATCCCTTCTACCATAAAGGGCCTGCTCCGGATAACGACCTTTCCTTCTCTCCCGCTTATGTCTTTTCTTCTTAAAGCGAGCATCCTCTTCTTGAATGCGTGCAGAATCCGAAAGAACGATTTTGACTATCTCTTCAGTAGGCCGAGTACATATTATTTTTCCAGTGAACCCTTCTCTAGTGAGCTTGGGCAGAAGTCCGCAATGGTCAAGATGAGCGTGAGTCAAAAGAACAGCATCTATTCCCTTGGGATCAACGGGAAAGGGATGCCAATTTCGGGACCTGAACTCTCTTTCTTGATAAAGACCACAATCTACCAATATCTTACTGCTATCAACCTCGAGCAAATAACTTGAACCAGTCACATTTTGAGCCGCTCCCAAGAACTGTAGCTGAATACTCATTATTTATAGACTCCGTTTTTAGTCAAATGCTATCTTATCCAGTCGACTCTGTCAATTTAATTATGTGAGAGCTCCGAAAAATGCAATTTGAAAGCAAAATTACCCCTAATGTCATTAGGAAGGATGAAGTCCTGAAGCAGTCTTAAGACCATACTGAGAGCAGATTTGGCAATTCTAAAAAGAGATTGCGCAGTTTATCCCGAGCGATGTAATCGAGATTGCTTCACTCCGTTCGCAATGACAAGCCTGCCTATGCGTATCCGCAAGCAGATAGGCGAGGGACCTTACTCGCAATGATAAAATTGAAGTCTTTCAGAACTGTCTCATCCGGGTGTATTATCAATAGGAAAGGAATAGATAAATGTTTCAGATACGTTTCTCATCCTCGTATTCACAAGCATCAGCACAGAGCCTCCAATAAAGGTATGACCTGGGAAGGATTCAGTTTTTGTCTCAGTAAGGCACCTTTCTTGAGGCCAGCCAGTTGGTCCGCGAAAGTTGGTTTTTGCTTTCGGTAAAAAATACCAATGGGTATTTTATCTCCCCACTCCTCAGTTTTTTTGAAAGCAGTCAGTCTGTCAGTGGGGTCATATTCTTCAGCTAGTTCATAGATTCTCTCTTTGTACCAGCGGTAGGTATTCTTTTTATTAAAGGTTACACAGGGCTGCAGAATATCGATGAGAGAAAATCCTTTATGTTGGACGGCTTCCTTTATGAGCCAGGAGAGATGATCCCTATCACCAGACCAACCTCTACTTACAAAACTAGCATCCAGGGAAATAGCCACAGAAAGAGCGTTAAAAGAAGATGAGACCACTCCTTCCGGTTGAACCTTGCTGATAAACCCGGAATCACTGGTGGGGGAAGCTTGTCCCTTGGTTAGCCCATAAACCTTATTATTATGAACCAGCAAAGTCATGTCTATGTTCCGACGAATGGTATGAAGAAAATGATTGCCTCCTTCTCCGTAATTGTCACCATCTCCTCCTAGGCCGATGACCACTAACTCCTGGTTAGCTATCTTGGCCCCGCTGGCCACCGGAAGAATTCTTCCATGAAGACCGTTGAAGGTATTGCATTTCATATAGTGAGGTAGTTTAGAAGCCTGACCGATTCCCGAGACGATTAATACTTGATGAGGCTCTAGCTTAAGGTCTACCAGAGCTTTCTTTAGCGCTTGAAGAATGCCGAAATTGCCACAGCCTGGACACCAAGCAGTAGCCTGACCCCGGTAATCATCTATAGTAACCATAGCCTACTCCTTCTTTTTCTTTAATTCCCTAATGATGTACTGAGGGCTAAAAGCACGTCCGTCGAACCTAAGGATCTTTCCCGTTACCTGCTTGCCGGTCTCGGCTTGAATGATATGAGCCAGTTGTCCGGTAGCATTATTCTCTACGCAGAAACTCTCTTTTACCTTACTAAGGGTAGAAGTTACGAACTGAGTAGGAAAAGGCCATATCTCCTGGAAATGCATCAAACTAATATCCATCCCCTGCTTGATCAAAACATCCAACGCTTCTCTCAAAGCTCCATAGGTTGACCCCCATCCAATAAGGATTAACTCAGCATCCTCACGGGGATAAACTCTCGGAGGCTCAATCTCGCTGACCAGACCTTCCCTCTTTCTAAGACGCTTTTGAACCATCTTATTTGCCAACTCCAGATCCTCAGTCAGATGGCCTTCTTCATCGTGTTCGTCACTATCGGTAATTACAATTCTGCCTTTTTGGGAAGGAATAGCCCGAGGGGAAATGCCGGATTGAGTAAATCGGTGACGCCTGTAATCTTTAATTTTGGCCAATTCCGTATCAGAAATGATTCCTCTGTCAATCTTTACTTTGCCAAGATCGAATTTCTTACAGGTAAAATAGGAGTCAGCCAGATGCTGATCACTCATAATGATTACCGGCACCTGATACTTTTCCGCCACATTGAAGGCTTTAACTACTGACCAAAAGGCATCCTCTGCAGTAGCCGGAGCGAAAATAGCCCGGGGAAACTCGCCTTGAGAAGCATGCAGTACAAACTCCAGATCGGCCTGGGCGGTTCGGGTAGGAAGTCCGGTACTAGGGCCCGGACGTTGAGCTTCCACAATAACCAGGGGAGTCTCAGTCATACCGGCTAGACCTAGGGCCTCCACCATAAGGGAGAATCCTCCTCCCGAGGTAGCCACCATAGCCCTCGCCCCGGCAAAGGAGGCTCCGATGGCCATATTAATGGCGGCAATCTCGTCCTCAGCCTGTTCAGCAACCAAGCCATACTGCTTGGCCTTTCCGGCCAGGTAGGTTATGATTCCGGTGGAAGGGGTCATAGGATAGGCAGACATAAATTTGCAGCCAGCAGCCATGGCTCCCAGGCTGAGAGATTCATTACCGCTGATAAGCATCTTTTTATCGCTTCTGCCCGATTTAAGCGGAGAAAGACAAATATCCTTATAATTTTTCTGCATAAAATCGTATCCTGCTTGGGCCGCTTTAATATTACTCTGGACAATTTCCTCTCCCCGCTTATCAAATACTTCCTTCACCACCCCGGCTAAAATATCAAATTCATAGCTAAGAACTCCCAGGGCAGCCCCCACCGCTACGGAGTTACTGAATAGCTTATTTCCTCCTTCTTCCCGGGCCAAACGCTCTAAAGGAACGCTCAGCAGATGAGACGGCTGACCTGAAATATGGATATGCTCGCCATCAAAAATGATTATCCCCTTTTCTTTTATTTCTAGGTGGTGCAACTCGACCGTAGCTTTATCTAAAGCAATTAAGATATCTACCTCTTCGGACAAGGCATATACGGGCTCCTCTTTGACTCTTATCTGGAAAAAGTTATGTCCTCCCCTGATGCGTGACATATAGTCTTGATTGGCAAATAGGTAAAATCCACCTCTAGCGAAGGTTTTACACAGAACATAGCCGATGGTCTGCATGCCCTGTCCTGCCTCTCCCCCGATTTTTAGAGTAAGGTCGACTGACATATTCTCTCTCCCTCAGTAAATACCCCTCTTTTCAGGTGTACAGAGTATTCTTAGACTTCCATATCTGGGTTATAGACTCAAACTCTGCCTGCTTCAATCTATGCTTATGCTATTAAAATCAGCGTGGGTCCGCTTACTTACGAAAAGACTCTTTGGCTTCTTTGGTGAGATTATGTTTAGATGAACTTCTCAAACCTCTCTCTTCTGGCTTTACATATAGGGCAAACCTCTGGGGCAGTTTCTCTAGCACAAAGATAGCCGCATACCCGGCATCTCCATACCGGAAGAGGAAGTTCAGGAAGAGTTTTCGATGAGGATTTTCCCTTTGGGCGCTCTGGGGCTCCACCGCGACGTTCGGGAATGGAATCGGTAGTCTTTTCACCCCTCACAACCTTCTCTGATACATAGAGTGCACAGTAGCACTGATCGTATTCAGTCAGATCCGGGTCCCTATAGTCGCAAGGACAAACAATATCAAGGTCTTCTTCCCTAGCTCCTGATGCCAGCCTACAAGGACAAGCCCAATACCCGTATCTTTGCTCATTAGTGAGAAGGCCTCTTATGAGCTCTTTTGTGAACTCAATATCCGGGTTAAGATGGTACCCGGAAGCTTCCGCCTCGTCATCTAACCTCTGATAAAGCTTTAGAACGTCTTCCTTGGCTACCCTCATCTTCCTCATATCCCTATTGCCTTCTTGATCTTTTGCTCGTTGTATCCTACTACAGACACCTCATCGTTAATGACCACAGTAGGAAAAGAGCAACGGGGGTTCCATCGCCGAACTTCATCTACGATTGATCGTTTCTCGTCAGATTGGAGAAGATCAACATACACGTAGGAGTACTCGGCTCCAAGATTATCCAGAAATTTCTTAGTTCTCCCACACCAGCCGCAGGTACTCAAAGCATAGAGAGTAATCTTTCCTTGATTCTGTCCCGGTACGTGTTGCATCATAAACTCCTCTACCTCAAAAATCGACCCACTCACCACCCCTAATCCTCCTGGAGCATCCCCACCACAGGAAATTCTTCCAGCAGTTCCGAATTGTGCGGAGCCTCTTCAAGCGCGTCGGTTAAATCTTGCCCGGCGGTGTGAGAAGCTTGTTAATCACTAGTCCTCTCCTTTTTTCCATAGCCCATGCAGAGTGCAGTATTCACGGGCTGTAATCTTCTCAGCTTTGATCTCGAAGGTTGCTTCTGGACTGTCCCCCGGTTTTAGAAACTCACGGTAGGCTTTCCCGTCAGATGCCACCTCTACCCATTCGATGTAATGGTTATCCTCCATGGGATGAGGGATGCTTCCCACCTTGACCGTCACCTTGCCTGGAGTCTTCTCTATTACCGGAAGATGTTTTTCCTGACCAACGTCTTCTCTCTTTCCTTGCATGAGCTGCATAGCCTCACCGCAACAGACCAGTTCTCCTGCGCCTGTATGGAGAACCTCAACAATATTCCCGCAGACATTACACTTGTAGATTTGTTTTAGTTCGGTCATATTCGCCTCCTAATAGTTATTCAACAACCTAGTTGATTTTTTTTCACTCGAATGCCGCTCTTTTCATAACATAATCACTGAATCAACAAACAACTCATACTCTTCGTCTTCGTCAAGGTCATGAATCAGAACCCTCTCAACCTCGTCAGTTCCTCTAATCTCCAGGACCTCAGACTGGTACAAGAATTTAACATCTGATTGTTTTGCTTTGGCTCTTAGGGTCACGCTGGCATCGATGTCTTTTGAAGACGCCACAAATATTACTCTGCCTGTCTGTTTGGTTAGCTCCAGCGCTATCTCTAAGGATTTTTCTCCTCTATCCAATACTAGCACCCTTTTGTCCTTAAGAACCAATAAGTCATCGATCTTGTGGAATACTCCCTTATTGAGGAATTTCCTTTCTCCGATGATCGCTCTCTTTTGGCATCTAACTTTCTTAACAGATTGAGATTTCCGCTTCTCCTTATTCAGGTAGCTATTGATTGCATCATGCAGTGCATCAGCGGCAAGATTCGAACAATGCATTTTTACGGGCGGCAAACCGTCCAGCTCATTAGCGACATCCTGGCGGGTAATCCTGGAAGCTTCAACGAGAGACTTTCCTTTGGCCAGCTCGGTAACCATACTGGCGGTGGCAACGGCTGACCCACAGCCGAATGTCTTGAATTTTATGTCTTCTATTCTTTCATCCCTCACTTTGATGTAGATTTCCATGAGGTCACCACAAACAGGGTTTCCAACCCGTCCTTTGGCAACATCCGCGCCTTTCAATGTTCCCGTATTTCGGGGATGTCTGAAGTGATCCAATACTTTATCCGAATAATGAGTGGACTTCACGCTGGCTCCTCCTAGCTAGTAGAGGGGTGACATCTCCCTCAACCTTTTAACAACTCCCGGCAATACCTGGAGAAGTCTGTCAACATCCTCTTCTTTATTGAATCTTCCCAGGGTGAATTCTAAAGATCCGTGGGCTTCTTCATGCAAAAGACCCAGGCTAATTAGAGTATGGGATGGCTCCAAAGTCATTGAAGAACAAGCCGACCCGGTTGAAACGGAGATTCCTTTATCCTTGAGCGACAAAAGCAGTGACTCACCCTCAATACCTTCAAATCTAA
>WJOQ01000366.1 GCA_009618505.1 Clostridia bacterium
TAAGGAAATACATAAGGCAAGTATAGAAAGTGAATTAAGACCCCATGGCACCCCTGCTTTATGTATCGCTGCTGAAGGTTTTGGCGATATGCCAATCAAATATTGGACTGAGGATACCTGGCCAGAAGGTGCCAAAAAGATAGGGGCACCAAATTACACTGAGGTTCTATCAGCAAAGCCTTATCCTTGTCTTTACTGCCCAATTGGTTGCCATCGGAATATCGAAATCCAAAGCCCTAAAAAGTACAAATTAAAAGGAATAGGACCTGAATATGAAACATTGGGGATGTTGGGCACTAATTTATTGATTGATGATGTAAAAGCAATTTCTATAGCTAATGATCTTTGCAATAGACTAGGAATGGATACAATTTCGGCCGGTGCCTGCATTGGACTGGCCATGGAATGCTATGAAAAGGGCATAATTACTAAAAGAGATACCGCCGGAATGGAGCTGAAATGGGGCGATGCTGATGTGTTGATAGAGTTGGTAAAACAAATAGGAAATAGAGTTGGATTTGCTTCCATTTTCTCAGAAGGAACAGTCCAGGCTGCTAAGAAGCTTGGTAAAAATGCCCTGGAGCTAGTCGTTGAGGTAAAAGGTCTAGATTTTCCTGCCCATGATGCTCGAGCCTGCTGGGGCCTGGTCCCGACTTATGCCACTGGAACTCGCGGTGCCTGCCATATAAGAGGTGTTGAGGAAGATGTGGAGATGAGTGGATTTTATATGCCGGAAATTGGGGTAAGCGAAGAGCATGCTAAATTCTTTAATCCAGAAGGTAAAGCACATCTTGCCGTGAAAATGCAAGATTATTGTGCTTTAATTAACTCTTTGGTACTATGTGTTTTCATGCCAGATGGTGGAGGTCTAAGTTTTACTTCCATACTGAATATATTTAATTCAATTACTGGCTGGGATTGGGATATTCAGGAAGCTATGACATGTGGAGAGAGAATTTTTACCCTACAGCGTTTAATAAATCAGAGAGACGGATATGCTAAAAAAGATGATAAACTTCCTCCAAAAATGCATGTGCCAGCCAAAAAAGGGTTTAGAGCAGGAAAAATCCCTCCTGTTAATGATTTATTAAATGAATATTATGAATTACGGGGATGGGATAAAGAGGGACACCCAACTAAAGAAAAATTAGAAAAGCTTAACTTAGTGATGCTGTAGTTTTTTAAGTTTTAAGTTATTGGTTCAGGTTGGGAGGCGTATATGTACAGGTTGAGTACAGACGTAGGCGGAACTTTTACCGATGGTATCCTGCTCGATGAAACTACTGGTGCAATCAAGGTAAGTAAGGTATCTTCTACGCCGAAGAATCCCGCCATTGGCACGATTCGATGCACGGAGAGATTCGAGATTCCTCTAAGTGAAGTCTCCTTCTTGGTTCATGGAACTACTGTGGTGATCAATGCCTTGCTGGAGGGCAAAGGTGCTAAGACAGCGTTAATCACCACGCCTAAGGAGGCATTAGATATGGAAAAGCAGTATGACCTGAAGGATGAGGTGGGCAAAAGGGGGCAAACTAAATCATAGTAAGCCTTATCATAATGAGAAGGGGGAACTGATGACAAAAGAATTAATTGATACCTTTTTTGGGATGGTGCGGATTAGTAGTGAGTCAGGTGAGGAAGAGGAATTCATTGTCTATCTCAAAGACCTTTTTGCCAAGGAATTCAAGGCAAAGTGTAGCAGCGATAGTTACGGTAACCTGATAATAAAGATTGCTGCCAAAAATAGTACTGGGAGGGAGCCTGTTCTTTTTGGTATTCATGCCGATACAGTTAAGCCGGGCAAAAATATCGAACCTATTTTGACAGATGGAATAATCCGTTCCAAAGGAGAGACCATTTTAGGTGCGGATGACAAGGCTGGCATTGCAGAACTCTTCCAGGCCATCAGAGGAGCTGAGCAATATCCCCCCTTGGAGATTGTGGTTTCAAGAGAAGAAGAGATTGGACTGAAAGGCTCAAAAAACATTGATGCTTCTTTACTTAACTCAAAGACCGGTTTCTTGCTCGATATGGATACTCTGCAGGATATTGTCATTGGTGGACCGTCCTATATGAGTCTCCAGGTAAAGATTAAAGGGAAGGCAGCTCATGCCGGGATGGAGCCGGAGAAGGGTATATCATCAATTAAAGCAGCATCATATGCAATTTCAATCTTGAAAGAAGGTTGGATTGATGAGGTGACAACTGTAAATGTTGGAATCATCAAAGGTGGTGAAGTGATCAACGCTGTTCCAGAAAAAACAGATGTGAAGATCGAGTGTCGAAGCCAGTCTCACCAGAAATGTCTTGACCAGAGTAACTTAATTAAGGAAGTGTTTCTCACGGCAGCTAAGGCTGTAGGAGCTCAGGTAGAGATCAAAATGGGCCTGAACACAAGAGCTTCCCGTATTTCAGAAGATGCTGAAGTGGTGAAAGTTGCCAAGAGAGCAGTAAGTAGCGTAGGCCTAAAACCAAATGTGCGAGTTATCTGTGGAGCAACCGATGCTTCCAGCTATAATGAGAAAGGTATCGAGACGGTAGTTATAGGGACGGGATGCAGAGCGGAACACACCAAAGAGGAGAATATAGCTGTGGCAGATATGGAGAAAGCAGTTCGTATAATCCAGCATATCTTTAAGGAATTGAGTCAGAAGGGATAGGAGGAGTTTCCGCCAGACTGAAAAAATGGAAAGGAGGTTCAATATGTTCCTTTACGAGTACGAATTAGGCAAGGCAGGTGATACCATTGCCAGGGAGCTTTTTAAGCTTAAGGCCGGAGAGACTTTTGTCATCACAGCGGATACGGAGTCCGATGCTAGAGTTGTTGATGCTACTGCCAGGGCTGCCTTCGCTGTTGGTGCAAAACCTATGGTTATCTGGCTAGCCTCACCTTTAGGGGTGGGAAAAGCTGCTGATCCAATGCTGCCGGTAGAAGCACTCACAGCAGCATTAAAAGAGGCAGATGCCTGGATTGAGTTTAATAATGAGTGGCTTCTTTACTCAACTCCTTATGATATTGCTACAAAAGAGAATAAGAAACTTCGATATCTGAATGCCTGCGGAATGAATCCTGACCTGATGGTACGATGCATTGGCCGAATTAATTATTCACTTTTGGGAAAGTTTCTGGAAAGACTTCGAGAGATGACTATGAGCGCTAAACATATGCGTTTGACCACCCCAGCAGGACAGGACCTCGAGTTCGACAATTCCTCTGACCCAAATCATCTTTATACTTTGGCCAAAGGATACGCCGATAAGCCAGGCTCGCACATGCTGGCAGGTCAAATTTCCTGGACCCCTGATTTGAAATCTATCAATGGAAGCCTCGTTTTTGATGGTTCAATTGTGCCACCATGTGGTAAGCTGGATGAGCCAGTCCGCTTGAGGATTGAGAAGAGCAAGGTTATCAAAATTGAGGGAGGAAATCAAGCCAGGGAATTTGAAGTGTGGCTGAACAGCTTCAATGATCCGGGTATGCTCAGATTAGCTCATGCCAGTTGGGGTTTTAACCCGGGGGCTAAACTTACCGGTGACATAGTAGAAGATGAGAGGGTCTGGGGTTGTACCGAGTGGGGTCTTGGCAATATCGGCCCTATGCTCATTGCTCCCGATGGAGTATCTGCAGCCTCACACACGGACGGAATATGTTTAAATACTTCCGCCTGGTTAGATGGGAAGCTAATACTGGACAAAGGAAGAGTAGTTGAGGGGGAGCTGGCCAGGCTAGCTAAAGAGCTTGGCAAGGTTTAAGAGAGTGTGCCGGAGCACATTGGAGGTTGATGAAAACATTTGGATTAACAGCCGAGCATAGTGTAAAAAGAGCCAAAAAACTATACGAGCCAAAGAATGGAGAATAGATTGTATCCAGAAGATTTAAAGTATAGCCAGACCCACGAGTGGGTAAAGGTTGATAAGGATATTGCTACTGTTGGCATTACCGATTTTGCCACCAAGCAACTGACTGACCTGGTTTATGTAGAGTTTCCATGTCTAGAGGGGAGAGTAACCAAAGGTTCCTCCTTTGGAGCTGTGGAGTCGGTTAAGGCTGTCTCTGATCTATGTAGCCCGGTGAGTGGAAAGATAATCAAGGTAAATGAGAAGTTATCTATGCAGCCAGAGATAATCAATCAAGACCCTTACGGTGAAGGGTGGATGATTAAGGTAAAGATAGAGGATCAAACTGAGCTAGATACTTTGATGGATTCAGAAGAATATGAGCAGTTTGTTAATAAGGAAAAAGAAGAGTGATTCCCTATATTCCCAACACTGAAGAAGACCAGAAAGAAATGCTAAAAGAGATAGGAGCTAAGTCTATAGAAGAATTATTTGACAGTATCCCTCAAAGTCTACGACTAAAAACTGACCTAAATCTTCCCTCATCCCTTTCAGAGATGGAACTAGTTAAAGAGCTTAAGGACCTATGCGGCAAAAACGCCCACTTAGATGAATATGTCTCTTTTTTAGGAGCGGGAAGTTACGATCATTTTATCCCTGCCCTGGTCGATCATCTTTCTGGCAGGTCTGAATTTTATACCTCTTACACTCCCTATCAGGCGGAAGCCAGTCAGGGAATGCTGCAGGCCACTTATGAATATCAAAGCCTTATCTGCCAGCTTTTTCAAATGGACATATGCAATGCCTCTCTCTATGAGGGAGCAACAGCCTTGACTGAGGCAGCTATTTTAGCCCATAAGGTTAATCATCGCAAGAAAATTTTGGTAGCTAAGACTCTTCACCCGGAGTATCGTCAGGTTCTTACCACCTATATAAACAAAACCTTAGGTCTGTCCGTAATAGAAATAGATTACCAGAATGGGGTAACTGATCTCACTAAATTAAAAGAAGAGATAAGTAACGATACCAGCTGCGTGATTGTCCAGAATCCTAACTTTTTTGGTTGTTTAGAGGAGGTTAAGAAGATAGAAGAAATTACTCATCAGGCTGGTTCTTTATATATTGTCTCGGTAGATCCTATATCCTTGGGGCTGCTTGTCCCACCGGGAGAGTATAACGCAGATATGGCCGTGGGAGAAGGACAGGTCTTAGGAAGCAAGCTCAATTTCGGAGGACCTTATTTAGGAATCTTTACCTGCAAAAGGGAGTTCTTAAGAAAGATACCGGGCAGAATTGTGGGAGAGACCACGGATAAAGAGGGAAGAAGAGGATTCGTCTTAACCCTGCAAACTAGAGAACAGCATATCCGTAGGGAACGGGCAACCTCCAATATCTGTACTAACCAGGCTTTAAATGCTTTAAGGGCTGCTGTGTACCTATCCACCCTGGGAGAGAAAGGATTGGCTAAAGTAGCTAACCTTTGTCTACAGAAATCACATTATGCTTCCAGGAGAATTTGTCAGATCCCTGGATTTGAACCTACTTTTACCAGTCCCTTCTTCAAAGAATTTGCTGTGAGATGCCCCATCCCACCTAATAAGATAAATAAATTACTCTGGGATAATAAAGTTCTGGGGGGATTTGAGCTGAGGAGATTATATCCGCAATTGGAAAATTCCTTATTGTTCTGTGTAACTGAAAAACGAACCAGAGGAGATATCGATAGACTTATCAGGCTCTTGGAGGGGATGCTATGAGAGAGCCTTTAATATTTGAAAAAAGCAGGCCGGGAAGAAAGGGATATTCACTTCCTGAGTGTGATGTAGACAGGAGAGGTGTAGAAAAGCTAATTCCTAAAAATTATTTGCGTCAGGGTAGATTAGGTTTACCTCAGGTAAGTGAGCCGGATGTAGTTCGTCATTTTGTGCGTCTCTCTCAGCAGAACATAGGGATAGATACGAATTTTTATCCTTTAGGTTCCTGCACTATGAAGTACAATCCCAAGATAAACGAGGATATAGCTCAGCTACCCGGCTTTACCAGGATTCATCCCTATCAACCTGAGGTTAGTGTTCAGGGGACATTGCAGTTGCTTCATCAAATGGAAAAGCTTTTGGGTGAGATATCGGGAATGGATAGGGTATCCCTGCAGCCAGCTGCTGGAGCTCACGGTGAACTTACCAGTCTAATGATGATAAAGGCATACTATGAGAATAAAAAAGAAGAAAGGGATACCATCCTTATCCCGGATTCTGCTCACGGGACTAATGCGGCCAGCTCTAATTTTTGTGGATTTCGAATAATAGAGATAAAGTCAAATAAGAGTGGAGTAATAGACTTAGATGACCTAAAGGGTAAAATGAGCGAAAAAGTGGCTGCTTTAATGCTCACTATTCCCAACACCCTGGGTCTATTCGAGAAAGGTATCCTTCAGATTGCCAGGATTGTCCATGACAGGGGAGGATTTCTTTATCTGGACGGGGCTAATCTAAATGCCCTCCTGGGGATAGTTAGACTATC
>WJOQ01000009.1 GCA_009618505.1 Clostridia bacterium
AGCAAACTCGCCAGCAATACTTGCACCGGATCATCAGTAAAACCGCCTCTTTGTTCTCTTTAGCTACGGAGTCAGGGGCTATTTTGAGTCAAGCTCCGGGAAAGTCAGTCAAGATTCTAGAAGAGTATGGCTATAACCTTGGTATTGCCTTTCAAATTGCGGATGATATTATGGACTTTATTGGGACCGAGGAGGAAATGGGCAAGCCGGTAGGCTCAGATTTAGCTCAGGGCATCCTTACCCTGCCCGCAATGCTTCTTTTGGAGCGTTACCCCGAGAATAATCCAATAAAAGAATTATTTCAAAATAGGGATAAGCAGAAAAATATAAAGCTGGCAATAGAATTAGTTCGTAGCTCGTCAATTGTTCAAGAATGCTATACAGTTGCCTCAGATTATTGCGCCAAGGCTTGTCGTAATCTTAACCTGTTACCAGACAATGCCAGTCGTCAATCGCTAATAAATTTAGCCGATTATGTAGTAGCGCGGAAAAGATAATTACAGTAAAAGTCAAGTTGTTTGCCTGTGCTGGCTGCCCTATAGGCATCACCACCCTGGACTAATCTCACTTCCACTACTACAAACTCGTTTATTCTTAGATTCACCCGGGGGAGTCAACTTAACTTAAGCTCAGCCAGTATGGGATACAGCCTATCAAGTGCCTCATCAGCTTCCTCTTGAGTAATTACCAGTGGTGGACTAAAACAAAGCCTACCTCAGCGGCATGCTCTACAATATGCTCTTCTCTATATATATCTAAAACTACATAATACTATCTTCTATTTTAACCTGCAAAATTGCATATTGCTCTTTAACCAATAACTGCCCCTTTCCCAGCATATTCACCTTCTTTTGCCCCAACATGATAAACAGGACTAATGAGAAGCCTTGACAGAACTTCTCTATAAATCCTATCGTCAATACTTGCTGCTACTACTCTTCCAACTATTATATAATGGTCTCCTGCTTGTTTAATCCACTCAAGCCGGCACTCAAAATTAGCCTGGCATTCCTTTACTCCAAAAGGCTTCACAACCTCACTTCCCAGAGGAGTAAGTCCTGCTTTTTCAAACTCACTTATCTCTCTGGGGAAAGACTCTGCTGTTTTATTAATCTCTTCAATTAAATCAGGACCTGGTACGGCAACAACAAATTCCTTTGTTTTTAAGATATTTTTATATGTATCCCTTGTAGCTCTGACGCCAATAGCGTATAGAGGTGGATTAGAAGAAATTGGCATATTCATTCCGAATGGAGCCAGGTTCTTCACATCACCATGTAAAGTTGATACTAAAACAACAGGTGGCGGTGGTATTATTTTCATATATTCTTCAGGTTTAACTTTCATCTTTATCTCTCCTCCTAGCCCTAGAATTAACTTATAGGTTTATTTGTAATTCCTTTAAAAGAAAATGAAACACCCTTCTTTAGTTGGCACACTTTATCACTGATTCAGAAGCTAGTCTCTCCCGGTGGCATTATGGCAATATGTGAAAACGCTGCGTCTTTCGTGGCGCCGT
>WJOQ01000305.1 GCA_009618505.1 Clostridia bacterium
TGCAGATTCTCTTAAACACTATAATGTTAGAACCAGGACGTTGGGACTCTCCTAAATCTGTTACAATTCCTTTGATTAGACTTTTACCTAATATGAAAAGAGCAGGGTTTAATGAATTGGAAGTTTGGGGATACCATCTTTGGAATATGAACGAAGAAGAGATTTCTTCCTTAATAGAGGAGTTAAAGTTAAGAAATATAGTGGTCCCTTCAATTGGTAGCTATCTTACCGAACAAGGGGATTCAGAAAAAGGAGATATTCTGAATGTAGCTAAGAAGTATTTCTATCTTTGCGAAAGGCTTGAAAGTAAAAGACTACGCATCTTTTATGGAAGTAGGGAGTTCGAGGAAAGTAGCCAAGAATACCTACAGTTTATTGATAAAATATTTGAGGAAATATTTAAAATGGGAGAAGATAAAGGTATCAGGGTAATGCCTGAGATGCATGGGGGAACCGTTATTGGAAGCATTGAAGGTTTGAAAAGAATTCTGGAAAGATGGGGTAAGAACCCTAATTTTGGTGTGGTATATCAGCCATATGAATTTAAAACAGAATCCGCACTTGAGGCACTGGATGTTGCTTTAGGACATATCCAGAGTGTGCACCTGCAGAATAGAGATGATGGTCATTTTGTGGCTTTAGCGGAAGGAGATATAGACTATCGCCAGATACTAAGGAAACTAGCTATATCAGGTTATGATGGATCTTTTGTGGTTGAATTCACCGGGGGAGTTTCTTCTTCAGTAAAAGATTTTGATTACAGGGATGTATTGTGTTCTGCTGCTAAAGATAAAGAATGGATAGAGTCAACATGGAGGAAAGTTAATGAGTAAGCCAAGATTCTTGCTTAGCCTTACGAGGAAAATATTTGATGTATGTTATGATTCCAGTGACCAGCAAGAACTTCAATCTTTGGTAGAACTAGTAGGAGGAATACCCTCAAGAACAGAATATATAAGCGGATGGCTTCTCAAAAATATTAAAGAAGTAGAAGCTTGTATTACAGGCTGGGGAAGTATTTCACTTGATGATGAACTACTTGATAAAGCAAAAAGGTTAAAGATACTATTCCATACAGCGGGCAGTGTGCGGGACCTTTATGATAAAGCCATAAAGAGAAAGATTAGAATGGTTAGTAATGCCGCCATAAATGCAATTCCGGTAGCAGAGTTTGCCCTTGGTGCAATATTGAGTGGATTAAAGGGAGTTTATCACTATCAAGAGCAATTTCGTAAAGAAGGAAGGATAGCTTGGAAACAAGATATATCTATTTCTCCAGGCTATTATAGAACCACTGTAGGAATAATTAGCTTAGGACATATTGGTCGTAAATTACTTAAGCTTTTACAAAATTTTGACTTTAATTTATTAGTTTATTCTAAGCATCTTAGTGAAAGAGAAGCTAATAGGCTTAATGTAAAGAAGGCTAGCCTTAATGAGCTTATGTCTCATTCAGATGCAATAGTACTTTGTGTCCCTGATCTTCCTGAAAATAGGCATATGGTAAATGCTGAACATTTTGCTTTGATGAAAGATAATGCTCTTTTTATTAATGTGGCTCGAGGAGCTTTGATAGACGAAGCAGATTTAGTTAACGAACTTAAAAAAGGACGTATTACTGCCTTCTTAGATGTTACCGAGCCGGAACCTCCAGAAGAAGGGCATCCTTTTTATACTCTTCCTAATTGCATTCTTACTCCCCATATAGCTGGATCTTTTGGAAATGAGTGTTATCGTTTAGGAAAAGCTACCTTGGATGAAGTTAAGCGTTATTTAAAAGGTGAACCTCTTAAAAATGAGCTCTCTTTGGGTGAGTTCTTCTACAGGGCTTAGTTATTTCATATTCGGAAGATGATAGGATAAAAATAGTTGGAATCAATCAAAGAGGTGGTTTAAGAACCCCCGTTTTCTACTGAAAAGTGGATAAAGAATCTGTAAATTAGGAGGTGAGTTGGGAGAGAAAAAGTAGAAGTTGGACAAAAAGAGGACGAGTATTTAAAGAATCCTACTTACGTCAGCGCTCTGACAAAACAAAAAAGACCCCTTCATACTTTTTGAGCTTTCACCCACTAGTTGTCCAAAAGCTACACCATAGAATAATAAAGATTGAAAGAAGATTATGTAGCAGGTAGGAATAGAAAAACTAAAACGAGGAGGATTAAGTAAATTAAGAAATTGAAGAATATACAAAACGAGCAATCGAAATATTTGAGGCAAGAAAAGGAGATTCAAAGTGACAAAGAAAGGTGTAATCCCTGTGCGCGGTTTCTTGATTCATATCTCTCATTATGACCCCCAATGGTGCAAAGTCAAGGCGAGAGAAAAACCGTTTGACCTTGATTTGGGACTAGAAATTGTAGATACGATGTGGGAGGTGGGACTAAATTTATTAGTCATAGACTGCGCCGATGGAGTAAGATACAAATCACATCCAGAGTTGGCACGAAAATATACCGTGCCCATGAGCCATCTTGAAAAACTAGTGAATCGGGCACAAGAAAAAGGTATTGAGGTAGTGCCTAAATTGAATTTCTCTCAAAGTAGATATCATCAGCACAATGATTGGTTCAGACCCCATAATGATCTCTTTGATAATGATGAGTATTGGAGAATTGCCTTTGAGATAATCGATGAGATTATCCAGACCTGTCATCCCCGACGTTACTTCCATATTGGTATGGATGAAGATCATGATAGGGCACACTCACAATACATCGAAGCTATCCTGAAACTCCAGAGCGGACTTAAGGAACGAGGACTCCGCAGCATAATATGGAATGACTCATCATATGGGGAAAGAGCATTAGTACATGCAGAAAAGTCCCTTGCTGCCGAAAATAAGATTCCTAAGGATATTCTGCAGGTACTTTGGGACTATAGTAATGTGCAACCAAAGATTATCCATCGCCTTGTTGAAGAAGGGTTTCAAGTATGGGGTGCCCCTGGTCCAAATGCTGAGAAGGTCTTAAAGTGGAGAGAGGCAATTCTCGACTACGGGGGAAAAGGATTGCTTCTAACCATGTGGATACCCTGTAGTAGCTCAAATCGCTTCAAGCTACTGCAATTCATAAGGACCGCTGGATCCATTTGTAAAGGAAATTAGTAAGAATGTTTTGTAAAATTAGGTATTTGAAGTGTTAGGCCCTTTCTCAATAGAATTTGATAAAATTAAATAATTCATCTGAAAAAGGAGGAAGAGGTGGAATGGCTAACCTTAACTTCAGGATAGAAAATAGAGGAATATCTAAAATGGAAGAACCAAGAGGAACCAGGAAGGAAGAACTTAATCAGGTAATAAGACTTGTTGATTGTGTATTTAGGGAAAGCTCTAATGGACCACCTAGTATGGAAAAGTGGTATCCATTATTGCTTAATGATGATAATTTAGAAAATATGCGCATCATATGGGAGGATGGCAGACCTGTCTCTCATCTTGGTATCTCTGAAAGCGAGACAACAATTTATGGTTGTAAGACAAAGATTGGCGGCATCGGTGCTGTTTGTACCCATCCTGAATACAGGAAAAGAGGATTTGCCAGTCTGCTATTAAAGGATGGTATAAAAAAGATGGATAAGGATGGGGTAGACATTATGTTAGTCTCCGGTGAACGTAATTTATACAAAAGGGCTGGTTGCGTAGAAGCAGGTAGAGTGCATAAATTTAGGATTTCTGGCAATGATTTGAAAAGCTTCGATACTCAGAAGGTGAAGGTTTTTCCTTACCAGGAAGAAAATCTAGAAAATATAGTGCAAGTTTATCAAAAAGAAGCAGTAAGATTTTTCCGTTCCCTGGAAGACTTTAAGAGAATTTTAACTACGGGTGCGGCTATGGATAAAGAAGCAGAGATACTGACAGTTCATAGAGCCAATGAATTTCTAGGTTATCTGGCAATTCAAACTCCCGGAGGAAAAGATGGTGAAAAAAGAATCGGCCGGGTGGTGGAATATTCTGGTACGAGAGGAGCAATTATAGATGCTATAGGATGCGTTTTTGAAAGATACAGTCTTCAAGAATTAACCTTTAATGTACCTTTTCATGATTTGGAATTTATCTATCTGCTTAGTCAGAAAAATCTTATCTCATTAACCGAAAGTATCCCGGGTCTAGTCAAGATAATAAATCTTCCCCGCCTTATGGATAGACTCGGTTCCTATATTGAGGAGCGTTTGGGCAGGAAGAAGAGAGATTCGCTCAAATTCGACCAACAAGGTACTAGATTTAGTATCAGTATCAATGGAGAGCAATTTAATACTGATGTGAAAAGACTTACCCAAATCGTATTAGGAAGGCATGATAGGAAAGAAAAGGAAATGATACCCAGGGAAGGAGAAATAGGGAAAGTTCTAGTGGACATATTTCCTTTACCATTTGTCTGGCCAGGATTGAATTATGTATGAAAGGAGAGCTATAAACTCAACCGGCAATCGAAATATTTGAGGCAAGAAAAGGAGATTGCTTCGGGTCAGTGACCGAAGCCGATCGTTGACAGAATATAAATTGTGTATATTATTTAATATAGTTGAAAATATGATATGAGTAAAAGGCGATTGAGGGAGAGACCAGAAACATCTGGCGCCGAAGGGGCAATTTTCCATATAAACTCTCAGGCAAAAGGACCTTAATCGGCCAGCTCTCTGGAGAAGTTTTCCTTAATGTAATCAGGGAAAGAACCGACGGGGCATCCTTGCCTCTACAGGCAAGGCGAATCTCTCAGGTAAAAGGACAGAGGGCACGACATTCATTGAATTGTCGTGCCCTCTTTTTTTATTAAGAATAAGGATGTCTGTTCATCAGAAATTGCAGAGCTTGTTTCGAGATTGCTTCAGGACTTCGTCCTTCGCAATGACATGAAGGAATATATTCCGCTAAATCTTTGTTTACCAGGGAGGTGCATGCATGCAAATAGCAAGAAGAGTGGGAAGATTGGGAACCGAAACTGCATTTGAAGTTTTAGCAGAGGTAAATAGACTCAAAACAGAAGGTCACAATATTATAAGTTTTGCTCTGGGGGAGCCTGATTTTGATACTCCCCAGAATATCAAGGATGCGGTAAAGAAGGCTATTTACGACGGCTATACTCATTACAGTCCTTCAGCTGGAATTCTTCCTTTAAGAGAGTCGATCGTGCGCTATATTTCTAGAACTAGAGGTGTCGAAATTGAACCTGAACAGGTGGTGGTTACTCCTGGGGCAAAGCCAATAGTTTTTGATAGTGTTCTTTCCTGTATAAATGAAGGGGATGAAGTAATCTATCCTAATCCGGGATATCCCATCTATGAATCGGTCATAAACTTCATAGGGGGAGAAGCGGTTCCTCTTCCACTTTTAGAAGAGAAGAATTTTAGTTTTAATCCAGAGGATCTAGAGAGGAGAATAACCCCTAAGACAAAGATGATTATTCTTAATTCTCCTCAGAATCCTACCGGTGGTATCTTGAACCAGAATGATCTGGAAATTATTGCTGAAATAGCTATTGAAGCCGACCTTTGGGTTTTATCTGACGAGGTCTACTCCAAAATTATCTATGAGGGAGAGTTTCGAAGTATTATTTCTATCCCGGGAATGAAAGAGCGAACGATCCTGGTTGATGGATTTTCTAAGACTTACGCCATGACTGGCTGGCGATTGGGATTTGGAATAATGAAAAAGGAGTTGGCCTTACATGTGGCTCGAATAGAGACCAACGTTGATTCCTGTACGGCAACCTTTACCCAGTATGCGGGAATAGAGGCTCTGGAAGGTTCACAGAAGGAACCCAGAGCTATGATAGCTGAATTTCAGAAAAGGCGAGATCTTATCCATCAGGAATTGAACAAGATTAGAGGTATCAAATGTTTAATGCCCAGAGGAGCTTTTTACATATATCCAAATGTAACTGAGGCTTGCCAGGATCTTGGTTTCCGTGACTCAAAAGAGCTTCAACAGTATCTGTTACACCAGGCAAAAGTGGCCGTATTGGCCAGAAGCTGTTTTGGCAAAAGAAATGAAGGGGAAAAAGAGGAATATATTAGATTGTCTTATGTAACCTCCCGGGAAAACATAATAGAAGGAGTAAAAAGAATTAAAAAGGCTATTGAATCTAAATCTTAGGCAAAATGCCAGATTCAGCTAAAAGGAATTTATTTATGGAAAAGAGAGAATCTTTGTCAAAGAAAACCTTTTCAAGAAAGGATGAGGGGGAGTATTCAAATTTTCTCCTTGAAGAAAATCTTTCTGAAACAGACCCGGATACGGATCTTATCATCGGTTTTGAGGAAAACAGACAAGCAAAGAAGCTTATCCTCATCCCATCAGAAAGCATCTGTCCTAAAGCTGTCCGGCAGGCTCTAGG
>WJOQ01000208.1 GCA_009618505.1 Clostridia bacterium
TGGTAAAAAGCCAATACCCTGTAGCTGATTTTTATATAGGTAATATAAATGTGACACAATACCGTAGTCTTGGTATTGATTATGCTGGTGGTGGAATTGTGGCTACAGCGGAAGATTTGCTGAAATTCATGAGAGCCCTGGTAAAACATGAGATTCTTAGAGAAGATACTTTTGAGAAAATGAAAGATTGGGCTAAATTTTCGATAGGCATTGATTATGGCTATGGATTAATGAATTTCAAAACCATTCCTCTTTTGATGCCGGAAAAATATAATGTTTGGGGAAATGCCGGTTCAATTGGAGCTTTTATGTTCTACCATCCTGCAATGGACATTTACTTAATTGGGAATCTGAATCACTTTCGTTACCATAGCAAAGGTATTAGGTTAATGTTTAAAACAATTGATATACTTTCAAAATATGTTTGCAGTTAGAAAGGTTGCTTGAGAAAGTATACTTCATAATAGCTTTTTCAGTTTCCTGTTTCAGATGATTCAGTTTGAGGACTTGACTTTTTTAAATTTTGTTATATTATTATCTTGTAAGACAAGAATATGAGGAGATAAATGGATAAGAAGCCATTCATTAAGGTTAAAATAGAAAAGATATATGTTCAAATTGTTCGTCAAATCGAGGATCTAATTGAGCGAGGTATCCTTAAGCCAGGAGATAAATTACCTTCAGAGCCGGTTTTAGCGGAACAGTTAGGTACTAGTCGACCTCCCTTAAGAGAAGCACTGAGTGCCTTGGAGATGTTTGGTATAATTGAGAGAAGAGGCCGAACGGGCAGCTTTGTCAAAGCTAATACAGATACTATTCGCCATAAATATCAACTTAGGGAACTTGGTAAGAATGTCTCTCCCTATGAGACATTACAAGCGCGGAAGATTGTGGAGACAGAAATTGTACGTACAGCTGCTGAAACGGCAACCAAAAAGGATATAGAAGCTGTTCAAAAGGCTTTTCAAGAAATGAAAGAAAAGATTGAAAAATCTGGTTCTTCTTTGACCTTGGAAGACATTATTAGCTCTGACATAAAGTTCCATCTTTCTATTGCAGAAGCAACCCATAACAGTGTTCTTATAGAGACGGTAAGATATATGGTAGCTGGGTTAAGAAAAAAACTGTGGATCGAGATGAAGATACATAATACAGATTTCAGGAAAAGATTCCAGAAACTCTTGTTAGAACATAAGGAGATTCTTGATGCTTTGATAAAGAAAGACGGAACGACAATTGGAAAGAAAATGTACGAACACCTAGATATAGCTGAGCGGGAGATGTTCGGAACCTCGTAAGGAACAGGAGCGCTCGCATACCTATGGGGCTAAATATAATAAGAAAGAAGTAGGAACCATTAAAATAGGATAAAGATAAGCAGAAATTTGATAAAATTGATTTTTTTCATTTACCGATAATACGGCAATCCGGGATAAGTGCTCAACATGAAAGAAAAGGTTAGAATAGGGGTAATTGGTCTGGGAGGAATGGGTCAGGAGCACATAATCAGAATCAAGGATACTCCTGAGGCAGAACTTACTGCTGTTTCAGATATTGACCCTGAGTTAACAAAAAAGAGTTCTGACCAAAATAAAGTCCCCGGTTTTGCCGACTATAAAAAACTTTTGGCAAGTACCCTGATTGATGCAGTTCTCATCGCTACTCCTCATTATTTTCATCCTGAAATTGGCATAGCAGCAATGGAAGCGGGGATTCACTGTCTTTCCGAGAAGCCGATTGCTGTTTCTGTAGATGCGGCAGATAAGTTCCTGGAAGCAGCCCGTAGAAATAAAAGAGTTTTTGCAGTGATGTATCAGTACAGGACCTTACCTGAAGTGAGGTTAGCCAGAAAGATCATCGAAAGTGGAAGACTGGGGCAAATAAGGCGAACCTGTATGATTGAGCCAAATTACCGAACTCAGGCTTATTATGATAGTGCTGGCTGGCGAGCTACCTGGAAAGGGGAAGGAGGCGGAGTGCTTATAAATCAAGCTCCTCATGGAATTGACCTATTTCTCGTTTTGGGTGGTCTACCCAGTAGAGTCACTGCCAGAGAACAGACTCGACTTCATAGGATTGAGGTTGAGGACGAAGCTGCTGCTTTGTTAGAATACCCTAATAGAGCCTGGGGTTATTACTATACCAGTACCAATGAGGTTCCAGTTGGAGTTTTTATGGAAATTTCTGGTGATAAAGGAAAGTTAGTTTATCAGAATGGTTTACTCAAGCTTTACTCTCTGAAGAGTCCAATTCCAGAGTTTACTTTTTCTTCCGGAGAAATGTGGGCAAGTCCAGAGGTAATAGAAGAGGAGTTAGAACTTCCTCAATGCGAGACCGGACATAAGGAAATTATACGGAACTTCTGTCGTTCTATTCTGTTTGGGGAAAAGTTAATTGCTCCGGGAGAAGAAGGTATCTGGACTGTTGAGTTCTTTAACGCCCTTATCCTTTCCGGAAAAAAGAATGAACCAGTTGATATTCCGGTTGACCGAGGAGAGTATGAAGATCTTTTGCAGAGCTTAAAGAAAATTTCTCGAGAGAAAAAAGTAAAAAAGATAAAAAGAGTTACAGATCCACGTCATCTTTAAATGGGAATTAGGTATCTGAAGTATTCAGCTCTTTTGGTTAAGGGAAGAAAAGGAAGAAAGACGACAGAGGTAGTTTTAAGCATTTATAAGTCCATCAAAGAGAAAAGGCAGGTAAAACTAGCTTAGAAGATAGAAGCTTGAGCTTAAGGCCAAAAGGGGGTGAGAAGTGAGGAAGGCCAACCGGGACAGGAGAAGATTTTTTGAGAGAAAGATAAGTTTATCCCATTGAAGGAGGGAGAAAAAGATGAAAAGAAGAAGTATTGTCAGTGTGGCGTGTTTGGTGATGTTTGTCCTGATGCTTTTTTCTGGCGCGTCGGCTGCGGTAAAAGAGATAACCATTTGGACCTGGGGAGCCCCTGACGCCGTGATACTCGGGCTTATAGAAAATAGCTGGCCGTTGATGGAGAAAGAATTCGGGGTCAAAATCAAACATGAGCTTTTTCCCGGGATTAGTGAGACTGAGTTTGTGACCAAAGTCGTAAATGCCGTGCGCTTCGGGACCGGGCCAGATTTAATAGAAGCAAATGCCATCACGCTGAGCACCCTGGCATCCCAGGGATTTTTGGAACCTGTACCTGCATCGGTAGTGGAGTCGTTACAAGAAAAACTCTTACCCTCTTACAAAAATGCACCCTATTTGTGGGATGAGGACGGCTACAAGAAACCGTTCATGGGCGCAATCGTAAGGGATGCAGGTGGTCAGATAGTTTGGTGGAACGAAGAGATGTATAAGGAAGCGGGCTTGGATAGGTCTCCCCGAACCTGGGATGAGGTGTTCGAATTTGGCAAAAAGTTGACCAAGTATGGTGCTGATGGTTTAATTGAAATAAGTGGCTTCTTTGTTAGAACAGCTGGACATGGGGGCGGCATTGGGGACAAATTCACCCCCTATTTCCTTTCTGCTGGAGGCGGAAGTCTACTCAAAATTGAGAATGAAAAGGTCAAAGCAAATTTCAATAGCTCAGCCGGAATTGCTGCAGCGCAGTTTTACTTAGATGTGCTGTACAAATACAATATTGATGCAATCGGGATACCGGGAGATGTTGGTGGTTGGGAGAAAGGACAAACTGCCACGGTGAGTGCACGAAGGTTTTGGGTACCCCTGGACGTTAAACGAAATGCACCAGATATGTATTCCAAGCTAAGGGCAGGACCCATTCCGGTCGCCCGGGAAGGGATGAAAAGTATCACTACCTCCCATATCTATGGTTTAACTGTGAATCCCACTATCGACTCTGAGACAAAAGAGTTTATCTGGAAGCTCTGTGAAAGACTCAACCAGTTCGATATGGTAAAACTGCGGACAATCGATACTATGAACTGGCTTCCTTACAGGGAAGCGGTAATAGAAGCTCCCTTCACTGAAGAATTGTGGCAAGAGGTTCTGAAGTCCAGCCAGAACACTATACCTCGTCTCGAGGCTCCTAAATTCTCGGTGGTCCAGGCCATATTGGGAGATCAGTTGAATCTTATCTTTGCCAAGGAAAAGAGTATTGAAGCGGGCCTATCTACTGCGGCAGAGGAAATTATTGAACTTTACGAAGATGTTATGCTGAAAGAGCTTTAAATAGGCTAACCTGCATTCCCTGCTTTCAGGGTAGGGAATGCAGGGAAAGAAGAGTTTGGCCATGTTCGCTAAAAGCTTAAAGAAACGAGAAGCAAGAGTCGCGTTCTCATTTATTTCTCCAGTTCTAGTTTTGTATGCGGTTTTCTTTTGGGTACCGTTAATACTTATTGTTATGGTTAGTTTTACGAAATGGGATATGTTTAAACCTATGAAATTTGTAGGGTTAGCCAATTACTATAAACTATTCGCAGATCCCTATTTTTTGAAAGCTTTCCTAATATCTTCAGTCTATGCCGTATCAAGCGTTGGTTTGTTAATTTTTTTCGGACTGTGCTTTGCTGTTTTATTTAACAGACCGGGATTAATTCCTTTCTTAGGGAGAATGCTTTTCTTCATGAGCGCAATTTTACCTTTGATATCGGCGGGAGCCATTTGGGTATGGATTACAGGTCCTGAATCTTATTCGGGGTTAAACTCGCTGATGAGTTTTTTAGGTATGGGTAGAGGAAGATGGCTAGCTGGATCGAATACAGCCCTGCTCTGTGTTATAGGATTTGCTGTCTGGCACGGGACAGGGCTTAATACCTTGATGTACACCGCAGGACTACGAGGGATACCTTCCGTGTACATCGATGCTGCAAAGATAGATGGAGCCTCCGGGTTTCATATCATAAGATACATCATAATCCCCTTGCTTAGACCCATTACTCTCTTTTTAGTTGTGACCAATTTGATAGCCGGTTTTAATGCATTTACCCCCATTTGGTTTTTGACTAAAGGGGGTCCAGGAACAGCTACCAGAATTCTGCCTACATATATTTACCAATTTGGATTTAACCGATTTCGGTTTGGATTCGCCTCGGCTTCAGCTATTGTGCTGATTGGAATAGTGCTTATTTTCACCTACATTCGTCTGAGGAAACTCTAATGTTCGGAAAGTCCTTAAAATCTTGGTTAATAAACATAACCATCCTTGCATTAATTGCTGGTTGGATAATAATACCTTGGATGTACGGATTTGGAATGGCCTTCATGCCTAATGAAGAGCTTTACAAGGTTCCGCCCAATATAATTCCCCGTAATCCTACCTTAGCCAATTTTAGAACGGTGATGGAATCCTTGAGCATCTCACGCCTGTATCTTAATACCTTCCTATCGGCAGGAATGGCAGTAACTTGTACTCTGTTTTTCTCTACCCTGGCAGGATATGCATTTGCTAAACTTCGCTTCTTTGCTAAGAACGAACTGTTTATACTTTGCATTTTGAAATTAATGATACCCGAGGCTGCTCTGGTCATTCCCTGGTTTTATATTGTAGGAAAATTGGGACTTATTGATACAGTCACAGCAATAGCCCTACCCAGCTTGATTGGCGTCTGGTCAATATTTTTTATGCGACAGTACATATCTTCTATACCCGATACTTTGATTGATGCTGCAAGGATAGATGGATGCTCAGAGATGGGGGTCTTCTGGCGGATAATTTTACCGGTAATTAAACCTGCCATAGGAGCGCTTATAATTGTCAATTTTATGTTTGCCTGGAATTGGTTCTTATGGCCACTAGTAGTGCTGCAGTCAAACACAAACTTTACCATGAACCTGGGTCTTCACTTTATTCGGTGGCTGGAAATGGGAGGAGGAGAGAATCCTACTGACTATGGGGCATTGATGGCTATCTCTTTTCTTTACACTATGCCATTTATGATAATCTATTTAATTTTCCAGCGCTTCTTCATTGAATCTATTACCTTGACCGGTTTGAAGGAATAATTAAACCAGGAAAAGATCCTCCTTTATTCATATAAGTCAAGCAGCAACAAGGATTATCAGCATCTTCGACGCCGATTCAAGAACGCTGGCAGTTATTCTGCCTGAAAGCCAAGACTTTCTTTCCTAATCATAAAGGAGTTTAAAATGTGGAAGGTGGGGGTTTTTACTGATGAGATCAGTCAGGATTTTGAGTATGCTCTTGCAGTGGCAAAAGAGCTTGGGGCAGGGTATGTAGAGCTTAGAAGCATGTGGGGCAAGAATTTGGTAGATCTTTCCTCTTCTGAGTTAGAAAAAGCAAAGGAGCTTATAAAAAAGAGCAACTTGAAGGTATCGATCATTGCCTCCCCTTTTTTTAAATGTCATCTTAAGAAAAAAGAGGCAAAAAAATCTAGGGACACCT
>WJOQ01000066.1 GCA_009618505.1 Clostridia bacterium
AAAATAAAGATGCTGCATTGTAAGAGAGTCAGAAGAGTAGGTGTAGTTTGGGCTGTTCTTCTGGTAACTTTCTTTGCTATGAACTTCTCGGTGGGTTTTTCCGCTTCTCCCCGCCGTCGGTATCATATTGTAAAATCAGGACACAACCTCGATTCCATTGCTAAACAGTATTATGGAATTTCTGTAGCAGACATAATAAAAGAGAATAATCTCAAGGATCCCGATCACATTGTCCCCGGACAGCGACTCATAATTCCGTGGAAAGGTGTCTCGCACTTGGTAAGAGAGGGTGAATATCTGGAGCTTATTGCTAAAGCCTATGCCAAGGCTATTGGAATCAACTGGAGGAGCATGATGACCGAGATTAAACAGTCTAATGGTCTGTATGATCCAAACAAGCTCAGACAAAACCAGAAATTGTTCATTCCCCGAGCCAACAAGACATTGCAGATCAAGATTCCCAAGAAAGAACCTTCCCCTCCTGCAGGAGTATGGCATACGATTAAACAATATGACGTGACTATCTGGCGGATTGCTTTAAATTATGGGGAGGATCACGGCATCAACTGGAAAGATATGCAAAATAAAATCATGCAACATTCGAGCAATAAAGGTGTTGATCCGCGTAATCTTCAGATAGGTCAAAAGATATTTGTTCCTGAAGCGAAAAAGGTATTAGAGATAGAAATTTCTTCCCAGCTATTTGCAAAAAAGGAAATCTCTGATTCAACAGGTAGTACGAAAGTGACAAAAACAAGCGGGGAATTCAGAGAAGAAAAGCCAATTTTCTCCTGGCCGGCAGAAGGAGAGATTGTGGGCTACTTTGGCGAGGGAGGCAATGAAGGAGTTGATATTGCTGTCACCGCAGGAGATATTGTAACTGCTCCCGCTGACGGAGTAGTAGAATGGGCTGGTGAATACGCTTCGCTCGGTCCATCTATTATTATTAGACATGAACAGGAAGGATTCTTTTCTTCCTTTTCCTTTACCAATTATTTTACTAATTTATCTCTAACATATAAGATAAATAAAGGAGATGAGGTGGATAAGGGTGAGCCGATTGCTGAAATTGCTGCGTCGGAAGCTGTTAATAGTGTCCGTCTCCATTTTGAGGTCCACAGAAAGGAAAATGTAGAGGATTCAGTTAATCCATTGGATTATCTACCCTGATTCAAGAGGAATCAATCTAACAAAAATGGTTGAGAAAGAAGTTGAATTAGTGAATGAAGTTGGGTTGCATATAAGACCTGCCTCGATGTTGGTAGAAGTCGCTAACAAGTTTAAGTCTAATGTATGGATAGAAAAAGATGGTCAGGAGGCCAACGGTAAGAGTATAATGAGTATCCTGCTGCTTTGTGCTGAGAAGGGAAGCAAGGTTAATATCAAAGCAGAAGGTCCAGATGCTACTCAGGCAGTAGAAGCTTTGGTGAGAGTGGTTAAAGATAGATTTGGAGAGGAGTAGTTGGACAAAGATGTTAAGCGCTAAATGGATAAGGGATAAT
>WJOQ01000046.1 GCA_009618505.1 Clostridia bacterium
TACATTTTCATCCTGTTCTCACCCGCAGTCCTCTACTTCTTAGCGATTGGGGGCCATGTCCTTTTGGGAGGGACTGCACCCCAATTCCCCCTGCTTAGAGAGAATCAACAAATGATATTGATGACTTTTATATTCTTCCTGCTGCCCTGGCAATCGAGCGCCTTTCTGGAGGAGATTGGCTTTCGCGGATACGCCCTGGAGAAGCTGCAAAACAAATTGGGACCCTTGGTGGGGACGCTCATCTTGGGAGCCTTCTTTGGCGCATGGTTGTTGCCGGAGTTCTTTCAGCCAGATACTTTCCAGTTTTCTATGGGAGGCTTGCGTTTCTACCCGTGGTTTATCCTGACGGAGATTGGCTGGTCTGTTTTGATGACCTGGGCCTATAACAATACCGGCAAAAGTTCGTTGATCGCTGGCTACCTGTTCCACACGGTGTTCAACACCTGGACCCTCGTCTTGCTGACAAACGTCATCCCAGGCGAATCATCACCCCCAGCGTTTGATACGACCCTATTCATCGTAGCTAGTGTGGTCGTGGCTCTGGCGGGAGTCGTCGTGTTGGTTGCGACGAAAGGTCAGCTCGGATACCGCACTGTATTATCGCCAAAAGGAGACAGATAAGCCTATGTTAAAACAGATCCAGAGCATCTTTGCCCAAAACAGCTTGATCGCCTACTTTACGGTGGGAATTGGCTGATAAATTGGTTGCCAAATATGATGACGGATATGTGGGTAATGAATACCCTGGAAACCAAGTGGGTTATCCTACCTGGTGGTTAGAAGAGGTAGATTTTTGTGGTACTCCCTAATAATTGCTTAATGAATAAGATATAGCAGATGTAAAATAAATTAGATAGAACATATTAAAAAAGCGGGAAATAATCTCCTAGAAGAGGCTTCCCGTTTTTTTATATAATTTTTAATTCGTAAGAGTAAGAGGAGCCTGACTTTATCATAGGTAGAACTTCTTTATCAAATTGTTCTGCCTATGATATTATTTTTTAATTCTCAACAGATACTAATAACTTCCTCTAACTTTTGATACACTTTTTCAGCTTCTTCATTCATACAAAAGTTGCGAAACTCGTCCTGTCTGGGGAGCCATGACTTTCCAGCTCTTTGGCATTTGCTGAAGGGCTTTTATATTTAAAAGATTAAGAATATATTATTAATGAAATTTTAAAAAATATTTAAGATAATTAAAGATTAATATTGAATTTAACCTTGACTTTATATAGTTGTAATTATAGTTTTTAGATTATGGTAGATATTAGTATTGTCATTTAAACAGAAGTTGCGAAAATCGTCTACTATGCTCCACCAAGTTTAACACCTTGGAGCCCTTAACTCTTTAGTAATAAAATTGTAAAGTTTTTACTTGTATACATTTCATAGATTTTAGTTTTTGAAGATTACCTCTAATATTGAAGAATTAACTGATTTAATCTAATATTTTCCGCTGTCATATTCTCCTTAAAAGTTCTGAACGCGTCCAATAGG
>WJOQ01000205.1 GCA_009618505.1 Clostridia bacterium
GCAGACAAGGTTTTCTTTTCAAACTCTGGCGCTGAGGCTAATGAGGCAGCTATAAAATTAGCTCGCAAGTTTGGCAGTAAGCAAAATGTTAAGCCGTACGAGATAATCACTATGAAGGATTCATTCCATGGAAGAACAATCACTACCCTAAAAGCGACTGGTCAGACCAAATACCAGGACGGTTTTGGGCCGTTTACTCCTGGATTCAGATATGCTTCTTTTAATGACCTAAAAGCAGTCAGAAGCTCTATTTCTGATGAAACCTGTGCTATAATGGTGGAACCTGTCCAGGGAGAAGGAGGGCTCAATGTTGCCTGCCAAGATTTCCTTAAAGGATTGCGCCAGTTGTGTGATGAAAAAGGGCTTTTGTTGATTCTGGATGAGGTGCAGTGTGGTCTGGGAAGAACAGGAGAACTCTTTGCTTATCAACATTACGGGATTGAGCCCGACATAATGACTCTGGCCAAGCCTCTGGCAGGAGGAATGCCTATTGGGGTTACTCTAGCCAAAGAGAGAATTGCCTCTTTCTTTGAGCCGGGAAATCATGCTTCCACCTTTGGCGGGAATCCTGTAGTGTGCTCGGCTGCTCTTGCCTTCCTAAAAGTCGTAGAAGAAGAAGGCCTGGTTGAAGGAGCCAGAGAAAAAGGGGAGTACTTTAGAGAAGAGTTAGAAAAGTTAAGAGAAGCCTTTTCTTTTATCAAGGAAATACGCGGAAAAGGGCTGATGATTGGATTAGAGCTTACTTTTCCCGGGAAGGGTATAGTGGAGGAATGTCGAGAAGGAGGGCTCTTGATTAATTGTACCGCTGAGAATGTGCTTAGATTTCTCCCTCCCTTAATTGTCGAGAAAAAGGATATTGATGAGGCAGTCAAGATTTTGAGGGACGTGATGCAAAAAAAATAGGGACAGCGACCATTTATGTTGATTCTTTTTTGGTGCGTCCCTTGCTAATGCAACTAATTAAATGGTCGCTGTCCCTATTTTATCTATTTTATCTAACGGGGTATACTTATGCTGGAAGAAAAGAAAGCCTCCAGATGGGGCAAGTGGTTAGTTCTGGTAGTTTTGCTATTAGTGCTTATATATGTTATTGCTGATGGGTGGGTAATGAATAAGCTCGAGCCCGATGAAGTGGTAGGCGTTTATGAGCCGGGCGGGATCAGAGCTCTGGTTAATAAGAGTGATAAAAGTATCCGAAGGTGGAAGTGGCCAAGGATTCCGGGAACTTCTGTAGGGGTAAAAGAGGAGTCAATCAAGGACGAGATAAAGACTGTTACTTCCAGGTTTGCTCTGTACACCAGTCAGGAAGTTACAGGAAAGGAAGAGGATAAAGAATACGCTCAGGTCTATGTAGTTGATATGGAAATCGAAGTAAAAGACTGGCAGAAATTCTTGACAGAGATTGATTTGGAAAAGATAAATGAAGAGAGAAAGAAAGCTGGCCCTTTTGTTACCTTAGTGAAGGATAGATTCGAAGTGATAGGTGGTTTTATAGAAGACGTTATTAAAAGAGGAGAGGCAACAGATAGATTGGGAAAGCCGCTGCGGTTAGAGGAAGGCTATCCGGCTATGAACTTGACTACCCGGATCAATTATGGATACTCCCAGCTGGCAAATCGAAGAAACTTTCTTATTGCTCTTTTGGATAGATATCACCTTGAAACTGCTCAGGAAATAACAGAATATCTGGAAGAGAAGATTCCCTGGTATTGGTTTGCCGGTCCTGAAGTCTATGAATTTCTGGTTCAGCAGTATAGGGAAATCCAGGAGTCAATTTTTTCTCCTTATCTTGAAAATATCGCCCCTGAGGCAGCTCAGCAAAGGCTTATCTTTGGCGAAGATAGACTCGAACTCTATCAGATGGCTTATCAGGCTTATGGGTATGAGAAATTCTTGATGGAACGAGAGAGAAACATAGAAGAGATTGAGAAGCGGCGGAGTGAGTATGCTGCTGCTGCTGATGACGATGACGATGAGGCTGAGAAGGTAGCCCGTGCTTTTGGAAAATTCTTAGAGTGGCAAGAAAATGAACTCAGATTTGTCACTGATGCTGAGCAGCTTCGTATTCTTTACAATTCATTTTTGGAGAAGATTGGATCTAATCTTACTTTTATTTTGCGAGAATCGGAACTGGAGTTTGCTAAGCAGGAAATTGAGCAAGCGAAAGAGAAATTTGCCGGTGCTCCTTTAGAGGAGGCAGAAAGAGAAAAAGCTAAAGAGATTGAAGCAGGTGTGAGACACCTGATAATTGAAGAACGAGGAAAAGAATTTTACCAGATTTCTGATGAAGAACTTTCCCAGTCCCTCAATATCTACCTGGTAGAGAATAACCTGCAGGGGCTTTCCTCTTCAGTATTAGATTATGTTTTACTGTTATTGAGGGAGGACTATTTTGCTGTTCTATCCGGTGAAGTAGAAAAAGCACGCAAATCCCTAGATGTGGAGATTATCAAAGAGTATTATCTGGAGCTTAAATCCAAACTAGAGACCGAGAGTATAGATCCAACCCAACTTTCACGTACTGTAATAGAGTATATAAATGGTCAGCGATATCTTTTCTCAACCTTTACGAGATTGATTTCTCTTGGCTGGCAGGAAGAAAAAATAGAGTGGGATAGAGTTCAGTGGGAGAGAGTAAAGGAAGAAGAGCTTATTCCTTTCTTTGAGTACTATTCTCAGGCAAACACTGAACTCGCTCTAAACTTTAGAGGCATCACCTCTGAAGAAAATAGAGCCCTTTGGCAGGCCGCTATAGAGGAAGTATTAGGGGGAGAGGATATTGCCAGTCTGAGGTCCTTTACTAGCCATAAGGTTGAAGAGGGGGACACCCTGGCTGAATTGGCTAAAGAGTATGATGTTGATTGGCGATTGGTCTTTAGCCGTCGCAATCGAGATTTTGCCCGGGGAAGCCTGACATCTGAGGACGATAAAGTGCGTTTTGATAAGCTTTTGGCTCAGGCTTTTGAAACGGGAGATTACAGAGCAGTTTATGAATTGGCTAAGGAAACTCCTCTCAAGGCGGGTGAAAGTATTATTATCAATAAAATCGAGGAATTTACTGCTCAGTGGTTCGAAGAAGAGGAAGGATATCGGAAGAAAAGGGAAGCGACAGTCAAGAAATACATTTATCGCTGGATAGAAGAATTTGCTCCTCGGGTAATAGAAGAATACCTTTTAGTCTCCCCCTGGCTAGATTATATTGGGAGAACGTACGGGGTGAAGATCAGGCAGATAAATCTCCACATTGAAAGAGATTCAATATTCACTAAAGATGGCCAACCCAAGGATGAATACTATGATTTATATTATTCCAAGTATGTTTCAGCAGTGAAATCCGAAAAGGAGATTAAAGAGGAGTGAAGCAGATTAAATCCTTTAAGGAGCGAAAGAGAGAGAGAATTGACCTTGAGGCCGATAGGGTCATTGATGGATATCTTACCCGGAAGAACAGATTTAGCTCCTGGCGTCCTCCGGTTAAATCAGAACTAATAGACATTGATACTATCACTGAGGCAAAGATTGTCCAGACGAAATTTGTCTCTTTTCAGAAGTTTGTTGAGATAGAGTTAAAAGAGATAGAAAACATTAATAAACTTTGCCGCAAAGAAGGAAATAGTGAGATTAAGATTCATCAAGTAGAAAATATTGATGGTGGCAAAGGATTCAATATAGGTAGGAAGATTCTTCCCAAATATACTTTTCAACTGGGAAACAGCGAGAATCCTCAGTTTAAGATTTTGGTTTTAGCCAGTACGCACGGAGGAGAATCACGGCTGGCCAGAGCTGTCCTGGAGGGAATTCTCCAGTTGGCCCGTCCGGGCGAGGAACGTTACAGGCTCCTAGAGAGAGGGACTATTCTTTTTGATCCAGTGGTTGACCCGGCCGGATTCGATAACCAGACTCGGGGAGCAGTAACTCGGGATGGAATGGCAGTTAATGCTCCGCTTTTAGGGGGAGGATGGGCTCAGCCGGGCCTGCGCAATCCCTGGGGTTTAAGTGATAGAAACAGTGCTCAGGGAAGGAACAGTCTTGAGGCGCAAGATGTGTTGACTCGTTCTAACCAGGCTCATTACAAGGAAATTCTGGGAGGGAGAGCAAGTTGGGTTTATGATGCGCACGAAACCTGTGAATTTACCCACTGGCCAGATTTAGCCTTTACTTACGGAGGGATTCTCCTTATGGCTCATATTTATCTTTCTGATACTAAACTCGCCTCTCTCAATCAGCTAGAGAGCAGTGTTAGTTGGTGGAGGAAGCTGAGAAGTTTCATTAATGACCACAATCCTCTGGAAGGGGCATTATATAGAGAACAGCTGCTCTGGCATGATCCGCGTATGCAGAAAATTACCCGCATCAGGGATAGAATAAAGGAATTGGGTCAAAGGACTATGGAAGAGAAATTTGACCGAGCTTTCCTTTTCCTGCCTCACGTAGAGCGAGATATCAGAATTGAGGAAAGCGTCTATATCGGGGGTATGATGTTCAGAATTCCCCAGATTTTACTGGGACCGGATGTACTCGGCTTAGAAGGAGTAACTACAGAGTCTTTTCAGCAAGACCTGGTAGTGCGAGCCAAGCAGACTTTAGCTAGCCTTGAGGCACAATTGAGGGTAGTTGGGCTTGACTACAAAGGAGGAGAGGGTGATTAGCCATATCATCGAGTATTTTAAGATTCCTCATCCTCTAGAGAAAGACAAGGGAAACATAGCTATTTCTGCTCCCATAAAACTAAGCGAAAAGTATTTCAGGGCGTGGCTTGACGATAAAAAATCGAGTGGCCCAGCCGACCTTCCCTGGATTTCAAGGGTTCTTATCAGCCCAGAGGAAGCTCGTCCAGAAGATGAGGATTTGGTCAAAAGATTTGAACGGAACTTTGAAATTGAAGATAATCATTCCTGGGGTGTAACCAAGCTTAGAATATTCTTGAGGTTTACTGCTGCCTGTGTAGTGGGCTATTTTATTTACTGGACAATCTTTAATTTTCCCTGGTTTTGGATTCCAGCAACCCTTCTCCTGGAAAAAATTTTAGGAGATACCTTAAGCAAGATTTTCCAGGGAGTGGTCATTGCTTTTATCCCAGGATTAAGTTTCATAAAGAATTTCCTGGGAGCCAAAAGATGGATTCGGGCTAACTTCCGTTCTCAATATACTAGAATTTTTCGGCAGTTCGGCAGAAGTTCTCACCAATATTTTACCCAGGAAATCAGAAAGTGCTTGAAAAATATTAGGGCAGCGGCTGAGAAAGGAAATGTATCCATAGAAATAGGGACTATCGAAAATCTTCTGCAGGAGGTTTTACACAAGCCTCCGGTAAATTCTGATTTTATCCAGAATTGGTCCAGGCGCTTGGAAGAGTTTTTGAGAAACCTCAGCCAAAGGGCTAAAGCCGAGGTTTTTCTTGAAGGTGTAATAATCAAGCTGGACCAGTTAAAAAGGGATTTACTTCTTCACTACTGGCAGGGTTTTCAAATAATTCCCCTGAAAATAGCCACACCAGATTTGCCTAAAAAGGAATTTCTCCCCCCTCTCAATCATAATTTTGATTTAAGATTGAGTCTCTTAGGGGAGGGTTTTAAGCAGAAAGCAAAGAATTTGAGAGATTTTTTGGCAAGGACTTCCTCAATACGGGAAAGCATTTATTCTAGCTTCGATTCTCTAAAGAGAGCAAAAGGGAAAGGGGAGAGAGTAAAGCTCCTGGAGAGCATTGAGGAAGACCTTGAGAACTTAAGGAATATTGTGGGAAACTTTCACTTAGGAGACAATCCCGGGGTGCCTAATGAGAGAGGGGAAAGTTTAAGTGATTTCTATGATGGGCTTTATTATCTTTTTGGCAGAGCCAGGCTTGATATTTTAAAGGAAGAAAAGGCGATTAAGGCAGTCTTTGTAAGGCGTATCAGGGTAAAAACAGAACGTCAACAGAAAAGGCGAATAGAAGAACTTATGTTAAAAGTAGAACGTCTTCTTTGTCAGGGAATAAATACTAGAAAAACCTACCAGATAATTTCTCATTTTTTCAGTTTCTTTGGGGCGAATCTGAAGCGAAGCCTTGCTTTTTCTGGTTTAGTTTTTTTTGGCTTTGCTTGCCTTTTGAATTTCAAGGTAGTAGGGCCGGATGAAGTTCTTACTACTACCTATTTAAGATGGGGAGTAAAAGAGACGGCCACCCAGAAGACTTCTCTTTTCTCAAGAGGAGTAAGAGTCTGTAGATTTGGTGAGGGTTTACCCATTTTTCCTAAAAAAGAACTCTTCTGGCAACTGCCTCCCCCATTG
>WJOQ01000294.1 GCA_009618505.1 Clostridia bacterium
TGTCTCTTCAAATTTTTCTGTCACTGAACCCTTATATAAGCGGCACCACTTTCTTCTTTCTAAAACATCTAGAAGAGCTTTTTTATCCCCCTCATCATAGACTGGCCATTGGAAAACTTTCTCGGGAATTTTCCCATTTTTCATAATCGGCTCTCCACCTCTTAAAGCTAATTTTGGCATTTTACCCTCCAGTTAATTTTTTTGTAGATATACTATTTCTATCTACAGATATCTCTCCAACAGAGCTTTGGTTTTCATTACTCCCTGAAACTGGTCCCCACGACCTTCAAATTCAATAGATAAATACCCCTTATACCCTGCCTTGTGTAAAATATCCAAACAACGACTTATATCTATAGTTTTTTCTTCTCCTCGAGAATCAAACTGATAAGTTTTTGCATGAGCTAAAAAAGCGTAAGGAACAAGTTTCTGTAAGCCCTTGTATCTTTCCTTTGGAGAGAATTCTCCAAAATCAGGACAAGTCCTGAGATTAGGTGAATTCACCTCCTCAATAATTCTAAGGATTGCCTTCGGCTGGTTAGATACTCCCCCATGGTTCTCTATGAGAACTTTCATTCCTATCTTCTCTGCGTAGTCCACCAACTCCTGGTAGGAGAGAATTATCCTCTCTAAAGCAAAACGATCCTCGCTTTCCCCTGTATTCACTCTGATAGAAGGAGAACCCAGCTCTTTTCCTATATCTAGCCATCTCTTTAAAGCCTCAATGTCTTTTTTTCTGTTTTTCTCCTTCACCTGGGAGATATCCCCAATATCTACAGGAATATTTACCACCTCAAGGTTATGTTCAACTATTTTTTTTCTCATCTTGTTCAAAAAAGAAGGCTCCAAAGAAGAAAAGTGCATCTGGCAAGGTTCAACGGCACTTATCTCAAACCTTTGCTTGCATACCTCCAGGAATTTCAATAAATCCATTTTTTTGAAAAACTCTCGATGTAGACTCCAGCTACTTACAGCTATTTGCATAATAATTTCTCTCCTCCTCTAAGTTAAATCTAATCTAGTGCTCCTGCAGTTAATCCACTTACAATTTGCTTTTCAAATATAAAATAAACTATAATGACTGGTATAGTAGTGATAGATAATGCACTAAAAACCAATTTATAGTTAACATTATGATAACCGTAAAAAGCTAAAAGGCCTACAGGGATTGTTTTTAATTCATCATCATAAATAAACAACAAGGCCAGGAGAAACTCATTCCATATACCTATACTTTGCAATATAGCGATGGTCACAAGAGCAGGGCGGATCAGAGGTAACATTATTCTCCAATATAGGCCGAATAAGGAACATCCATCAATTTTTGCCGCATCTGCGATATCTTCAGGAAGGGTGAGAAAAAAGGACTTAAAAATATAAATAGACAAGGGAAGGCCCCAGGCAATATAAGGGAGTATCAGGGCAAAATAAGTATTTAAAATCCCTATTTTATCAAAAAAAGTGAATAGAGGAATGATTAGTACCTGCGCTGGGAGTATCAACCCTAACAAAAATGTATAGAATAAAAGATCTCGGCCTTTAAACGTAAGTCTGGCAAAAGCATATCCTGCCATACTGGATATAAGTGCAACTAAAAAAACAGATACAGATGTTATAAATACGCTATTGATAAAATAGCGACCTAAATTTCCTAATTTCCAAGCTTGTACCCAATTGTCTAACTGCATCTCATCAGGAAGGGAGAAGGGGAAGAGATATATTTCGCGGTCGGTTTTAAGCGAGGAATAAATCATCCATATAAGTGGATAAGTCATCAAACCCACCATAATCAAAACAATGACATAGATACCTATCTTCCGAGGTAAGCTTCCCCGTGTATACATTTACGAACCTCCTAGTACTCTATTACTTTCTTTTTTCCGGTTCTCTTTAAATAAACTATGGAAAAGGCAAGCACCAGGACAACCAAAAACACAGTTAACGCTGCCGCATATCCCATATTATTTCTATCAAAAGCCTGTTTTATGATCCATGTAGTCATGATTTCTGTACGATGGTAAGGTTGCCCATTAGTCATGGTATAAAACACAGCAAAGGCACTAAATCCACCGGTTACACATATCAAAAAAGAAAGAACTACACTTTCTCTTAATAAAGGAAGAGTAACCTTCGTAATCCTCGTCCACCAGGAGGCTCCATCTAGACGAGCTGCCTCGTACAGTTCTTGAGGAATACGCTGAAGAGCTGCATAAAAAATCATCATGTAGAATCCAGCGTATTTCCACCCAGAAACTACAATAACTGCGATTAAGGCTACAGAAGGATCCGCCAACCAAGCTCTAGTTGCACTAGATAATCCTATACTTTTTAGTATGGCATTGAGTACCCCGAAATTAGGATCGTAGACAAAGTTCCAAAGTAAACCGGCGGCCACCATACTGAGCACTACAGGAGTGAAAAACATTACACGAAATAGCCCAAACAAAGGATATTTACGATTAAGAATGAGGGCAGCCAGTAATCCAAAGCCCACCTCTACAACAAAGGTGCCCATAATGTATAAGATGTTGTTAATGAAAGAAAGGCGAAATATCTCATCTTTGAACGCTCGTATATAATTAGTAATCCCTGTCCAAACAGGCTTCCCCAGTCCAGTCCATTGAAAAAAACTGTAATAGATACTCTGCATTGCTGGAATGAGTAAAAAAATGAGGAAAAAAGCAAAGGCTGGAATTACAAATAAATACTTTACCCCTTCTCTACCAAACCTTGTTTGCCAAAACGCCATAATTATTTCTCCTCTCTTAATATTTTGAGTTCAAGTATTTACTTGATAAATCGTTTTTTGAAAAACTTAACTTTGGGACCGAAGCCAAAAAAAACAACTAGAGCAACCCAGCTCTATCCGAGTTGCCCTAGTTTAAGGTTATCTATTATCTCTGTCTTCGTGCCTCTAATTGTGCATCCACCCATTCTAAAGCTTCTTCTGCACTCTTCACGCCGCCAGCTACAAACGCTGCTCCTTGATAGAACGTATCTGCGATTTCTACGGGATAACCCGTATCTGGAGGAGCAAAAATAGTTACAGCATCTCGGAATATTTGAGCAAGAAGCACAGTGTTAGGATCAATTTCCGCCATCTCCATAACTCCTTTAACTGAACTAAAATCTCCTGCTTCAGCCTGTAGTATTTGACTTTCTAAAGAGGTGAAGAACCTCAGGAAGGATACTGCCACATCAAAATTCGGACTCTCGGCGTGGATCATGTACCCAGTAGATAGTCCAATTATACTTGGCTGTTCACCTTTTCCCCAAGAAATTGCCGGAGTATTGAAAGCACTATATCGGAAATCCTCAGGAGCCGAAGTCAATGCTTCAGGAACAAGCCAACTGCCAATAGGATGCATAGCCGCAAACCCTTGGAAAAACCCCATCATGCCTGGATCAGCATCCATGCCATTCATCCCTTCGTTAAAGTATCCTTTTTCTGCCATCTCTTCGAACAAACCGAAAGCTCTTATAAAATCTGGATTAGCGAAATCTTCCTTCAGTGTAAACACCTTATCATAGAGATCTGCACCCCCTGCGTTCCCTACTATATGACCGGCCCAGTTTCCCAAAGGCCAAAGCTCTTTGTTTCCAACGATTACCGGAGTTATTCCATTTTCTTTTAATTTAGCACAAACATTCATGAATTCAGACCAAGTTTCAGGCGCAGTAACACCGGCCTCCTCGAACATGACTTCGTTGTACCACAGTACTGTAGTCACATCTAAATTGGTAGGGATGAGGTATATTTTACCCTCATACATAGCATCAGGCCAAGCCGCATCTAAGAAGGTATCTTTCCAACCACCTTTTTCTAGTACCGCAGTTAGGTCTGCTCCAAACCCGCTTTCAGCATACAAGCGCACTAGGTCACCACCCCACTGAAAATAAACATCCGGAGGAGTCTTGCTTTGAACCAGAGTGATAAGACCTTCATCCTCATATACATCAGAATCTTGGACAATTTCCTTCACTTTAACATCGGGATACATCTGTTCAAAGGCAGCAATAATTTTATTCAAGACTATTCGCTGTGCTCCCCCTGTAGTTGAGTGAGCGAACCTCAAGGTCACCCCAAAAGCAACTTGTAGGGAGAATACCAACCAAAACCCCATGACTAGACAAACCATCATCATCCATTTCTTACGTTTCATTTTTTTATACTCCTTTGCTGACATGATCCAAACTCCTGTTGAAAATTTTCCATTAGAGAAGGCACTTATTCCACACTCCTTGAGAACTTTCTTTTATTCCCAAGCTAGATAGGTCTATTTATTCTTCCACCTCCCTCAGACCTTTTACTTCTAGCTTTTCTTTCAAGAACATATCTTCAACTTATGAGGCTTGTATGCTTTACTAAGTCCCAGGCTATGGCAGCAGCACCGATAACACCAGTATCATCTCCCAGCGAAGATATTACGATCTTGGGAGGGATGGGAGTTATCTTTACCATCATCTCCCTCAGGGGTTCCAGTAAAATATCTTCCTGTTTAGAAATCCCTCCACCCAAAACTATCATTTCTGGATTCAGAAGAATAGATATATTTCCTAATCCTATGGCCAGATATTTACTCACCTCCTCCACTATTTTCAGGGCAACCTTATCTTTTCTCTTTGCCGCTTCGAAGACATCTTTGGCCGTAATGTTCTTATCCTGGCAAAAAGCTATCCCCATAGATGCACTATCATAGGAGCACATCTGGTTTGCTCCTCTTGCTGCAATAGCCGAGCCGGAAATCAAACTCTCGAAACAGCCAAATCCTTTTCGGTAATCTTTCAAGTATTCATCCCCCATGACAAGATAACCCACCTCTCCGGCCGCATTAGCGAAGCCTTTGTAGAGTTCTCCATTAATGATAATCCCGGCTCCAACTCCGGTCCCAATAGCTACAAAGACAAAATTTTTCACCGTCTTACCCACGCCGAATAGCTTCTCCCCTAATGCAGCTGCGTTAACATCGTTCTCCACTGCCACTGGAATTTTAAATTCTTCCTTCAATAGATCTCTCACTGGCATATCTTCCCATCCCAGGGCAGGGGCAAAGGAAACTCTACCAGATTCATCGGTTACCCCAGAAACGCCTATTCCCATCCCTAAAATTAGATCTCTGTCTGCGTCTAATTCATCAATCACACTATGGATTAATTCTCTTAATCTATCCAGTATTTTATTCTTCGAACTCGAATTGATAGTCGGGCCCTTCAGTTTTTTGACAATTTTACCATCCAGGCCTACCAGAACCAATTTTATATTTGTCCCACCCAGATCAATACCTATGACAAATCCACCATTAGGATTGAGCTCAATTAAAGTGGGTTTTCTCCCGCCGGAAGATTCGCCCATTCCTTTCTCCTTGACTATTCCTTTCTTTAAAAAATGCTCAACAACTAATGAGACGGTGGGTGAGCTTATTTTGGTTAGCCGGGAAATGTCTGCCCGTGAAATAGGACCTTCCTTCTCTATAGTTTCTAAAATCATTGACCTGTTTATATCCCGGATTAATGCAGGCTTTCCTGACGACTTAGATAGCATCTATAACCTCTTAATTCTTAATTGACTTACTTAGAAAAGTTTTCTAAGTAATTTCATTATAGTATATTTTTCTCATTCGTCAACCCTGTTACATAAACAGAGAAATTTAAAGTTCCCTTAGTTAAGATTTAGTAAGTATTACAGAGGGAGACAAAATAAAATTGACTCTCTCTTTCTTTTTTGCTATATTATTAGCAGTCAAAGATTGATATTACTGTTAATAAGATGAGAAAGGTGGTTGTTTATGAATATTAGCAATTTGCCTCAAGAGATATCAATCTTAAGAGAGGAAAGATTGAAGATAGAGAACAGGTTAATCGGGGCAAAGGAGATGCTCGCCTGCTCTTTAATCTTAAGGAAGGTTATCTGTGGTAACCCTAACTGCAGGTGCCAGGAAGGCAAACTTCACGGCCCTTATCCTTTCAAATTCAAGGGATTGTCTCGCCCATAATAGGGTATATATTGCTTTTTTCCCACCTTTACCCACTTATAGATCATCAGCAAAGATAGAATCCTTTCAAATTGTTTCCCCCTTTCCGTTTTCCCACTAAGAATCTCTCATTTTAGTCCGTTTTTTTCCTGAGCTCCCAAAATCAGCGTCTACTTTCAATTTTTCAGTTGCTTTTTTCTCCCCTTTACAATGCCGTTATAATGTATATAATGAATATAGAGTGTTGACAAAAGAAT
>WJOQ01000341.1 GCA_009618505.1 Clostridia bacterium
GTGAGCACTGCTCCCATAATCCCCAGCCCCCAAATAAAATAATAAAATGCTGAATACTGACCTTGAGCGAATGCCCTGGTGAGGATAGCATCTTTTGAGAAAAAGCCAGAAAAAAACGGAACACCAGCGATGGCAATCGCACCGATGAGAAAAGTAGGATAGGTTAGAGGAAGGTATTTTCGCAGCCCTCCCATTTTTTTCATGTTTATTTCACCAGACAGCGCATGCATGACACTTCCAGCAGCCAGAAATAGGAGGCTCTTGAAGAAGGCATGTGTATACAAGTGGAACATACCTGCTGCGTAGGCGCCGACACCACAGCCTATGAACATGTATCCTATTTGAGATATCGTAGAGTAGGCTAAAACCCTTTTTATGTCATTCTGGGTTAAAGCCATTGTGGCCGCATAGACGGCTGTGATCGCACCCACAAGCGCTACTACCTGAGCTGCAGTTTCGGATAGAGTGTAGAGAAGATTCATCCTGCAGACCATATAGACTCCAGCTGTAACCATGGTGGCAGCGTGGATTAGCGCGCTGACAGGGGTAGGGCCTTCCATGGCATCAGGAAGCCAGACATAAAGGGGAATTTGAGCAGATTTTCCTGTTGCTCCTACAAACAGAAGAATAGCGATCAAAGTGGCCAGCCCAACTGAGATAGCTCCTGCTGAAATGGCTTCGTTTATAGCTGTAAACTCTGCGCTCCCTATATGAATAAAGATGAATAGAATGCCCAGGAGGAAGCCTGTATCACCTATCCGGTTAACAATGAAAGCTTTTTTGCCTGCATTTGCAGCTGAGTGTCTTTCAAACCAGAAACCGATCAATAAATAAGAACAAAGCCCGACTCCTTCCCAGCCGACAAACATCAAGACTAAGTTTGAAGCCATAACAAGTATAAGCATGGAAAAGGTGAAAAGGTTTAAATAAGTGAAATAACGGGTGTAGCCCTCATCATCTGCCATATAGCCAACCGAATAAACATGAATGATGAAACCCACTCCGCTAACGACCAGAGCCATGACAGCAGATAAGGGATCAAACATGAGAGAAAGGTTGACCTGGAAGCTTCCTGCCTGAATCCAGGAGAAAAGATTTTTGACCAATGGGTAGTTTCCGTGAGCTGTTTGAAGAAGCCCTACAGCTGAGATGGCCGAAATAACAAAGGAGGCAAAGACTGCAAAACAGGCCTGGAAGGAGACATATTTTTTGGGGAGCTTTTTTCCAAAGACTGCCAGGATAAGAGTGCTTGCCGCTGGTATAAATGGGATGAGCCAGAATATCTCAGTCATTTTATCCTTTCATTAATTTTATATCTTCGGATTTGATTGTCTTTTTTTGCCTGAAAATAAGAAGAATGATAGCCAGACCAATAGCCGCCTCAGCAGCCGCAACAGTAATGATAAAAAAGACAATGATCTGTCCATCTGCGGAATTTGCTGATCTTGCCAGGGTTATAAAAGCTAGATTGGCTGCATTGAGCATAATCTCTATGGACATAAACTGTGTGACGAGATCTCTTTTTACAAAAAAAGCGATGGCGCCCAGAACGAAGAGAACGACGCTCAAGATTAAGAAATAATTTGTAGGAATCATTCTTTTTCTTTTTTCTTAACTAATACAATAGCACCGACTAAGGCGGCTATTATCAGGATTGAAGTGATCTCAAAATGATAAAGATACTTAGTAAAAAGGAGCCGGCCAAGATCAGTAGGTCCGGCTTTTATTATTGCCGTTGAGACCGGAAGAGTAAAAGCTCCTTTTATTGAGAGAATAAGCTCGATGATAAGGACAACAGCGATCACTAGAGAAAGATAAATAGTCCATTTCTTTTTTTCAGCTGGAATACCAGAACGCACATTGATCATCATAACCACGAAGATAAAGAGAACCATGATAGCGCCCGCATAGATGATGATTTGGATCACTGCGATGAAAGGTGCTTCGAGAAGAGCAAAGAGACCTCCCATGCAGGCAAAGGCAAGGATCAGGAAAATGGCATTGTAAGCCTGGTTTTTGGAGATAATCATACCCAGGACTGCACCAACGGTCAATGCAGCGAGTAAGAAAAAGAGAAAATAGCCCATTTTTTGAAGTTCTCATTATATTTTTTGCACCGAGTTAATGTCAAGAGAAAAAACATTTTAAATGTGGCGTAAAAAACATTTTATTCCTTTTTTTGACAAATAGCAGAAGTTTGCTATAATATGCCTGATACTGCGGGGTAGAGCAGTCTGGTAGCTCGTCGGGCTCATAACCCGGAGGTCGTTGGTTCAAATCCAACCCCCGCTACCATCTTATTCCTCTTGTATTCCTCTGAAAATTCTCCTGTTTCCTTTGTCTTTCTATTTAGTCAGCCGTAGCCGTAATTGGGCGATTTTAGTCAAATTTTGTGACAACTTGGTGACAAAGAGAGAGGTCTACTCTTTCTTGTTTGACCTAGTACAGGAGTTTTTATAGACTCTGCTCAAAGTCAATAAAAGGAGGGAATAATGAATAATGATAAACTAACACCATTTCACACTATCGGACATGATATCAAAGTAGCATTAGACAACGGAGCTATTGGAGGTGCACTCATTCTTACATATGCTGCAATTGATGCAATGGCATTTTTATCAATGCCAGAAAACAAAAATGAAGTTCAAGGAGAGGATTTTATTAACTGGGTAGAGAAGTATATGAAGACAGATTCAAAACAGCCCTATCAATATCAAGGAATAGACTTATGGGGAGCAAGGTGCGGTATAGTCCACAGATATGGAGCTACCTCCAGTTTGAGCGATAGCGGAAAATGCAATTTTTTTGGCTACCATAATGGAAGTGAACATATGGTTAAGCCATCCGTTGATGAAAGGTTTATAGTAATTAGTTGGCCTCGTTTCATTAACGATTTTTTCGGAGCTATGAAAAAGTTTTTAACCGATATTATGAAAGACGAAGAGCTTAAGAAAAAAGTAGCCAGCAGAATTGTCCACCTTTTTTATGTCTCGCCTATTTAAAGAGACCTCCTAAATTGAATAGGAAGCTGAAAAGACTCACAGCTCTTAATTAAGAAGATTCGAATTCAGGGGTTTTCTCAAAAGGAAAATAGGTCTGTTTATCTATCATCCCTTGACTTGACGAGCACCTGAGACTAGAATCAGGGCAAGTATGTCAAGCTAAGGGAGGAATTTAGAATGATAGAGAAATTGAAGGAACTTTTAGAATCAATGGAAAAAATGAAGGAAGTGCAAAGAATAGTGTATGACTATTTCAAACACTTAACAACGTTAAGTACAGGTTTAATTTTAATAATAGTTGCTTTTCTCGAAAAAGTATTTAGTGACCCGATAGGAATCCCTTATGTAGTAATTTCAGTAATCTGCTTTGCTTTATGTCTAATAGGTTCGTTGTTGGCTTTACCATCACCAGGCAATATAATCTTGTATATGACAGCAATGCGTATTAGTTTACAAGGAGAAGATGCAGAAAAGGCAATAAAGGAGGGAGATAAGACCATGAAAGTTATTAATAAGACTGTCAATAGGATGAAGATTTACGACCACGTTACAAGATATTCATTTCTGGCAGGAATCATAGCTTTTTTAATTTTTGCAGGTATTAATTTCTTTAATTGAATTATTGATAAAAACTGTACTTTTGACCAATGAAGCCTGGCCTCATCACTCTCTAATCAATCCACCCATCTTCGCCTGTCCCCAAAGGTAAATCGGTGTCGGAGAAATGACATTGAACTAAACCGCTACGCGGTAGATACCTGATCCCTTTATCCATCCTTTAAGCGAGAACATCTCTTTACATTCTATCCGTTCTTTCTATCCTTTTTGCTAAATAACTCTTTCCATAATAGAGTTCTCCTGCCACCGGAAATGCAGGTGGAAAATCCAGGTTATTGAAAGGAGATTTTATTATGGGAAAACTAAGAGAGCAGATGAAAGGAGACCTTGAGTTGAAAGGCATGAGTCCACACACACAAGAGATTTACTTAAGGCAGGTAAACCAGTTCTCACGTCACCACGGCAGGTCTCCTCGCCAACTGGGTGAAAAGGAGATTAAAGAGTATCTCCTTTATCTTATAAGGGAAAAGAAGGCTTCAACTTCGACAGTCAATCAATGTTACCATGCCCTGAAATTTCTCTATAAGACAACTCTTAATCGCGAGTGGGTTATGGCAAGGGTTCCCCACCTTAAAAGTCTTAAACAGCTCCCTATTGTTCTAGACAAAGAGGAGGTGGAGTCTTTGTTTTCTGTGACGAAAAACATAAAACACCGTGCCATCTTGATGCTCATCTATTCTTCAGGATTGAGGCTTATGGAAGCCGCTCATCTGAAAGTTACTGACATTGACAGTAAGCGTATGTTGTTACGGATAAAACAGGGTAAAGGCCGTAAAGACCGATACACCATTCTTTCCAAGGTCGCACTTAAAGCTCTTAGAGAGTATTGGAGTCAGTATCGTCCCCAAGAATGGCTGTTTGCAGGAAGATTTCCAGGTAAACCTCTCACAGGACGGTCGATCCAAAGGGTTTTGATAAAAGCCAAGAAATTAGCCGGGATAAAAAAGCCGGCAACGGTCCACACCCTTCGTCACAGTTTTGCAACCCATCTCCTGGAAGCAGGCACTGACCTCTATCATATTCAGCTCCTTTTAGGTCACAGGTCGTTAAATACAACAACGATTTATCTCCATGTCAGCCGGAAGGAGCTGGTCCGCATCGTTAGTCCTCTAGATATTAAACGCAGAAAAATCTCATAGCCTCTTCAAGATGACTCAGGAAGAAAGTGTAGAGGTTGCGGATATCTTCTGTAAGCACGGGCATGCCTACAGAGTGTCCCATAAAATGCCGCTCAACCAAATCCGTACCATGCGTGCTATAGAGAGATGCCGAACCGCAGAACTTGGAGGTCATATAGATGAGTGTGACTGCTGCGGCCGTATCAGGATTTCCTACAACTCATGCCGAAACCGACATTGCCCGAAATGCCAGTTCCTTAAAAAAGAAAAATGGCTTGAACAGAGGAAAGAAGACCTCCTTGCAGTGCCATACTTCCACGTGGTTTTTACCATTCCGGCGAAAATCAATCCGCTTGTCTTGAGGAATAAGAGAGTCCTATATGACATTTTGTTCCGATCCGCTTCTGAGACGCTTATCGAACTTTCCAGAGATCCCAAGCATCTTGGTGGACAGCTCGGGTTTATCTGTATCCTGCACACTTGGGGACAGAATCTCATGGACCATGCTCACATCCACTGTATCGTAACCGGAGGAGGTATATCTCATGACGGGAAAAGATGGTTATCATGCCGGAAGGGATTCTTCATTCCTGTAAAGGTTCTCTCCCGATTGTTCAGAGGTAAGGTGCTTTTTTATATCAAAAAGAGTTGGGAATCAGAGGAACTGGAGTTCTCTGGCACTATTGCCAAACTCAAAGACCGGTTTGCTGTTTTTTTAAATGACCTCTACAAAATGGAATGGGTTGTCTACGCAAAGCCTCCCTTTAAAGATCCCGAGACACTCCTTGATTATCTTGGAAGATACACCCACAGGATCGCTATCGGTAATCATCGTATCCTAAAGATGGAGGACGGGGAGGTCTTCTTCCGCTGGCGTGATTACGCTGATGGGAACAAGAAGAAAATAATGAGACTGGAGGCTTCTGAGTTTATCCGCAGATTCATGCTACATGTTTTGCCTGAGAAGTTTGTAAAAATCAGATATTACGGTCTTCTTGCTAATAGAAAGAGGGGCTCGATGTTGAGTCAATGTCGCAAACTTCTTGCAGATCCTATAAAGCCAAAGAAAAAAGATGACACTGAAACATGGCAGGAGTTGTTGCTTAGAACCTGCGGGATGGACCTTATAACATGCCCTTTTTGCAAAAATGGCAGAATGATAAAAAAAGAAGTCATTCAGCCGCTAAGGTGTAATAGTCCTCCACAAGAGATGGCAGCATGGTAAATCATACATATCATTCCAGACTTTTTCCCCTTTATACTACCCGTCTACCTGAATGTGATTTTTCGAGTGTCAAGCTCCTGAAAAGTCTTAAAGGACAATCTCAAAGTACATCGCCTTTAAGAAAAACCCGGCAGTACATGTACTAATCATCCTATCCTTCACTTCATTGAAATCCCATAGGTGTCGCGTAGCGGCTTCGTTCAATCGTTTCTTTCTGAAACTATCGCATCAGAAAAAAACCTAACCATTTTC
>WJOQ01000018.1 GCA_009618505.1 Clostridia bacterium
GAAAATTTGCTGAGAATATTATTAATCTGTTAGAAGATAAGAAATTGTACAAGAAAACTCGAAAAGATGCCATTGACTGGGCTCAGAATTGGGACTGGGATAAAAGAGCCGATAAGATTCTGGATAAGATATTAGAAATTTTTGAATGGACTGAAAGGGGAAAGACAAATCAAACCACCCAAAGTTTCCATAGTAATACCGACTCACAATAGAAAAGATGATCTGATTGAATGCTTAGAGTCGGTAATGAATTTGGATTACTTTGATTATGAGGTAATAGTCGTCGATAATGCTTCTACCGATGGGACTCATGCCGCTGTAAGAAAGAAATTTCCTCGAGTTAGAGTCATTACTAATAAAGAAAACTCTGGAGTTAGCGGTGGTCGGAATATTGGATTAAAAAGCGTTGATTCGCAGAGCGAATATATTCTTTTTCTGGATCATGACGTTGTGCTTAGCACGAATCTCCTTTCGGAGTTGCTCAGAGTTGTTATAGGTAGTGGTGACATTGGTATTGTTACACCAAAAATATACTATTATTCTCACAAGAAGGTGATCTGGTCCACCGGTACCTCGATTAACCTTGTGAGCGGTAAGGTATCATTTAATGGAGGAAATGAAGTTGATCGCGGACAGTTTGGAAAACTCAAGGATGTGCAGGTTGCTCCAGCAGTTATTTTGGTGAAGAAAGAAGTTATTGAAAAAATAGGGGGTTTTGATGAGATATATTTTGCTACTTACGAAGATACAGATTTTTGTTTTAGAGCTCGCAAATCAGGATATAGAATAGTATATGTTCCCGGAACCTGGGCATACCATAAGATTCCGTTGGACTGGCCCGAATCTATGAATAGATTGCTTTCAAGGGCCTATTATGTTGGCAGAAATAGATTAATATTTATGAGAAAACACTCAAAATACTTCCCTTTGTTCTTAATGTTCCTGCCAGTATATTTTTTTTATTATTCCTGTTTGTCACTATGGTTTAGGAAAGTCAAGGAGATCGGAAATTTTTGTAAAGGGACAATGGCGGGCTTATTGTTCGCTGTACGGAATGGGGGATAAAATTGTTTCAGCTTTCGGTGATGAAACTATTTCCAGAGAAAAATAGGTCTATTTATCTTAAGTGGCTGTTGATAGGCCTTCTTATACGCTTGGCTTTCATGCCATTTACCCTACATGGGGATATGGCAGATATGAATCGCGTTGCTTATCTCTTGCTTCATCAGGGATATATTCCTGGCAACCAAATGGCGTATCCCCCCCTTGCCTATTACACTATGAGTTTCTTTCAGTTCATATTTAGGCCAATGATGAGATTCTTCGGAAGTGCTCCTCATCCAGGAGTATCCTGGCTTACCAGTCCTCACGTGTTCAGATATTCTTTCTTATTAAAGAGCTACTATCTTTTCTTTGACCTGGGAATTGCATTTCTATTACTTCGTCTATTGGACGAGGAAAAACAGAAATTAATGGTTCTTAAATTCTGGATGCTTAATCCTTTAGTGATTTTTACCTGTTATATACAAGGCCAGTTTGACATTTTGCCTGCTTTTTTTATAGTGTTGAGTTTGTATTATGTATTGAAGAGTAGATTAACTCTGTCTATGCTTTGTTTGGGAATAGGGGCATGTTTCAAAAATTTCCCTTTTTTCTTCTTGATTCCGGCTCTTATTCTTTTGGGTAAAACTAGATTAGCGAAACTCAAATTTTTTGTTTTAGCGGTGGTTCCTTACTTGTTTCTCATATATCCCTATCTTGGGGCTGCTGGCTTTAAGAACGCTGCAGTTACAAGTGCACAGAACCAGCGAATTCTTGGTTTCTATTTTAATCTGGGTTCCTTTGATAAGGTATATGTCTTCATAGCGGGATATAGCGTAATCTTAGTTCTGGCCTATTTTCATAACTATGGGAAAAATAGTAAGGATACTTTCCAGGCATTGTGGCGAATTAACTTAATGATTTACCTATGGCTTTTCGCAACGGTCTATTTCCATCCTCAATGGTTTATCTGGGGAATGCCCCTGCTGATTCTTTTCGTGGTTAAGAACAAAAAGCTAACTCCCCTTTACTGGGTACAAATCATTTGCATTTTTGTCTATATGATACATTGGGGAAGGCAGTTACTATGGTGGCCATTTGCTTTAGTCTATCCAGCTTTAGGCCAGCAAATAAGACCTCCCAGTGAGATCATTGGGCAGTTCTATCCACCACATGAATTCACCAGTGTTTTTCGTAGTATTTTCACAGGGATATTAATCTGTATGATATACCTGGTTTATAGAGACTTTCGACAGAGAAAAGACTATGAAAGGACCAGGGAAGAAAGGGGAAAATTATGGTAGAGCAAGAGGTGAGCTTAAAGGACTATGTTAGAGTGATAAGAAAAAGAAAGAAAACAATCTTATTACTATTCTTTATAGCTGTGGTAGCTAGTGCAGTAATCAGTTTTCTCTTACCGCCCGTGTACGAAGTAAGGCTCGCCATGAAAATCGGGAGTATTATAGATGTGGACACTTTGGAAAAGGACTTCATTGAGAGTCCCGTTGCTGCTTCTGAATTTTTGGAAGGGCCGCAAGTTGTAACAGAGGTAGTAAAAGAGTTGGAATTGTCCTATAGTCTTACAGAATTTCGCAAGAAAGTCTCGGTAGAGCCGGTAAGAGAAACTGAAGATTTGATACAGATAACGGTGAATATGAATAAGTCTGAGGAAGCAGTAAATATAGCCGACCACTTAGCAAATAAACTTCTAGCCAGACATAAAGAGATAAAAAGATTGTATGAGAGTAAAGAAAGGATTTTAGCTAGATATGATGAGCAAATTGGACAGATTAATGAGGAGTTAGCCGAGACTGACAAGAGCAAAGAAGGGATTTTAGTCAGATATGATGAAAATATTAAGGAAATAAATGATCAATTAGTACTTATGGAAAAGGAGATCAACAAGGCAAAGGAAGAGATGGCGAGACTAGAAGTGTCTTTAGAAGCATTGTCTGGGGAAGCAGAGAAGAAAATGGAGGGTTCAGGCTCTCTTTCGGACGCGGATGCAAGTATGATAATAGGTCGCTTGGATGATATGAGAATTGGGTGGGAGAATTATCTGACTAATATTGCCGGAAGGCAACAACAATATGATGACCTCTTGGAGAAATTAAGAGAAATCCAACTGAAAAAAACTGAGTTTGGAGAGAGTAAGCAGGAGCGATATAATACTCTTACAACAGAGTTGAGGAAGGTTCAAATGGAAAAAACCAAGCTTGAGAGGATGGACTCCGTAAAGATGTACAATACGGAAATTCTAGTTGCAGCAGAGGAACCTCAAACTCCCATAAGGCCTAATAAGCTCCTTAATATTTTGGTAGCAGCAGTGGTGGGGTTAATAGTAGGATTAGGATTAGCTTTTTCTCTAGAATATTTTGAAAAAGCACGGTAAGAAGGATAGGATGTTTCTAATAGGAAAACTGTGTTCAAAGTTCATCTTGTTTATTATTTTCTTGGTAGCTATGGGATTTATTGTAGAAGATTCTCTTTTGGCTATGGACATAAATATCCAGGTGGGAGCTAAAAAATATCATCCTAAACTAGAAAGCGTTTTGGGAAGATTAGCAGAGGAATATTCTCAAAGCGAAATAGCGATGCAGAAGTTTGCTAGTCAGAGGAACATTTCTTTTGAAAATAATCAAGTAAGAATTATTCTAGTGCCACCGCCAGGAGAAGATGCGTCGATTATTGATCAGGTCTCTTTAGTTTCCCGTGGAGTCGTAATCGAGGCTGTTTCTGAGCATTTAATGAGGGCGAGAGTTCCCATATCTCTTCTGGAAGAAATTGCAGATGAGGTCGATGGCATCTCTTATATCAGGCTTCCTTGCAAGCCTTTTTCTGATATGGTGAGTGAGGAATCTAGATTAAACTTACCAAACTTTCTGCAGAAAAGGGAAAATGGCCTTGAGCAAATTTATCTAGCGATAACCAGCCAGGGAGTTGAGCTGACGAGAGCCTCAGAATACCATGAATTAGGATACAAAGGCCAAAATACTAAAGTGGCTGTTATTGATATAGGATTTGCAAATCTTACTAATTCTCAAAACAATGGAGAATTACCGAGAAATCTCATAACTATGGATTTTACGGGAACTGGTCTCCAGGCCGGTAGAATCCATGGGACAGGTGTAGCAGAAATCGTTTATGATATGGCTCCTGAGGTACAATTTTATCTCATTAAGATAGCCGATGAGGTTGACCTTGAAAATGCTAAGAATTACTCTATTGACCAAGGCGTAGATATAATTAATCACTCCTGGGGTTGGCCGAATACGAACTTTGCTGATGGCACTGGTGTGATCTGCGATATTGCCAATGATGCGAGGTCAAATGGTATTATCTGGCTCAATGCTGCTGACAATTTAGCTCATAGGCATTATCAAGGATTTTTTGCAGATACCAATAATGATGGCTGGCATGAATTTTCTTCTGGAGACGAGAGTAATAATATTGAGCATACGGAAGGAGACCTTGATGTATATCTAACCTGGGATTGTTGGCCAACCAGCGATCAAGATTACGATCTTTATTTATATGACTCTACTTTTAATCTAGTAGCATCCTCTGCCACTAGACAAACAGGTACTCAGGAGCCTACGGAAAAGATTACTCTCGCTTATCTTTCTGCTGGTACTTATCATATTATGATTAGGAAATATAGTGCAACTGAAAATGTGGAATTAAAGCTCATTTCGGGCGCTCTGGAATATCAGACTCCAGAACATAGTATAGGTTCTCCGGCTGATGCCGCTGGCGCTGTAGCTGTAGGTTATATTAACATAGGAGACTGGACAACAGGGCCTCAGGGACCTGGTAGTTCCCAGGGTCCCACCAACGATGGAAGGATAAAGCCCGACATCATGGGCCCTGCTGGTGTATCTTCTTTTACCTGGGGAACGGGGAATTATACTTCTGCTGCCACTCCTCACGTAAGTGGAGCGGCAGCTCTTATTCTTTCTAGATGTTCTGGTTTTACCGCAGACCAAATTGGGTCAGCTCTGGAAGCTTGGGCAATTGATATGGGAGCGTCAGGTAAAGATAGTATCTATGGTTCTGGTCGGCTAAGATTGCTAGCTCCTCCTTTTCTTTCCTGGACGGGTGAAGCCAACTATGAATCAGATGGACTAAATCCGGAAAAAGGAGCTACTTCCACAGAATTTATTTACCGAGTAGAATACTCAGATGAGAATAATTATGCCCCTGAGAGTGGTTATCCTAGGGTTCACATCTTAAAGGATGGGTTTGAGATAGTGGGCAGTCCCTTTACTATGAGTGAGGCAGATACCAATGATACTGCTTTCACGGATGGAAAGCTTTATAGCCATACAAAAGCAGGACTAGATGCAGGAACAAACTATAGCTACTATTTTGAGGCTTATGATGCCCATAATGGAGTCTCGGCAATTGGCGATCCTACAAACGAAGAGATTGGGCCAGGCATAGTTCTTCCCGGTAATCTGGAAAGTTTGATAGTTTATCCCAATCCCTTTAGTTCATTAAAAGGCCACAGTCAAATTACCTTTGCTGGATTGACCAGTGATGCCAGGATTCGTATTTTTACTCTTACCGCCGAATTGATGAAAGAGGAGGAGGTAAGCTGGCAATATAGTTGGACCTGGGATGTAAAAAACATGACAGGAGAAGAGTTGCCCAGAGGTATTTACCTATGGATAGTTACCAATACTGCTGGGGGGAGAAGAATAGGTAAGATTGCTATAATTAAATGACAAAAAAGTCTTTTTCAGTAGATGAAATTTCTAAGCCAAGATCGAGGATAAAAGAACAAGACAAGAAGGAGAGATTCTTTGAGTAACTCTGTCGAGAAAGAGAAAAAAGATATTTCGGTAGTCATACCTGTTTTTAACGAAGAAGAAAATGTTAAATTGTTTTATCCCAAATTAAAACAGACTTTAGATGGTTTGAAAAAAGATTATGAGATAATTTTCATTGATGATGGAAGTACAGATAAGACTCCTGCTTTTCTTCATCGAATTTGTCAGGAGAATAGGAAGGTTAAAGTAGTCGTCTTTCGGCGAAATTTTGGGCAGACAGCGGCTATTTCAGCCGGCTTTGATTATGCAGAAGGTGAGATTATAGTTACCTTAGATGCTGACCTACAAAATGATCCAAAAGATATTCCTCAATTAATTA
>WJOQ01000013.1 GCA_009618505.1 Clostridia bacterium
TTTATCTGCTGATTAGTCATAGGTACCCTCTTTCAAAATCTCTATAATAAAGAACTAGCTTGATAAAATTACTTTGATAGACGAGTCCTGTTTTTCCCTAGGTCATATAGGCTGCCTTGCCTTGAGAAAGTCCCTGTGTGAGCCTCTATGAGCGTCTTTTTTTCCGGCACCGAGAAATTGTCCCGGGAGATCTCCCTCGAGGGCAACCAAAAGGGGATTTAATGCTTGCTGGGAAGTGATTCAAGGTAAATGGGAAATAGGAGATAGGATTCTGCAAGATGAAGATAAAGGTGTTACGAAAGTACTGACATGCATGTCAGTAGATTTGGGATATTCAGACTACTGGCCAGTATTATGCACTCTAGACTAAAGTCGATTTTAAATCTACTCTAGATTTTGATTATAAAAACTGGGGTAGAAATTCTTTATGAGCTTTCAGAAGCTCGTCTGTAAGTTTCTCAGCAATACTTCGATTTCTTACTGCACCATCAGCGAGTATAGCCTCTACCATAATTTTGCGATCTCCCTTGAAAGCAGCTTCAACTGTAAGTTCCACACAAGTTAATCGCTCATTAATTATAGCTGCTAGCGAATCTGGAAAATGGCTTATATGAAGGGGGCAAAAACCAACACCTGTGGCCACAGCGGGCATCTCAAGCACAGCATAGGAAGGCAGATTAGGTATAGCACCATCATTAGGAAGATTAGCTGAGAAAATTTTTCTTTGATCTTTATATATTGAGGTTATAATTTCTATGGTCTGGCGATGTTCGCCTATAAATTTTGAGAAAGAGTCGCTACCTAGTGAAACTCCAGGTTTACTCAGCTCAGCCATTTCAGCATAGAGTCTGTCGCCTAGCTCTAGTAACAATTTTTCAAAGGAGATGACATCCAGTCCTAAAGTTTTTCCGTAATATTTCCCATTTGGGAATCGCTCAAGAAAAAACTCAGTTACATGACGGTCGTTGACTGCAGGGTAAGCCCCATAAGCATCAAAAAGTGACCAAGAGAAAGGATTTTCATTTATCTTTCCTGTCTCTTTTACCTGTTGTCTAAGTTTTGGATAAGCATTCTCACCTTTGTGCCTAAAGTCAATCAAAAATGTTAAGTGATTTACACCTACAGCTATCGAAGTCACTTCCTGGTGAGGAACTTTAAGCAGTTTTGCTAAGTATGCTTCTGTGAGATATACGCCTATACACAAACCTATAACTTTTATCCCTGTGGATTTTCTAAGTGCTCTGCATATTACAGTCATAGGATTGGCGTAGTTGATAAACAGAGTATTAGGACATAATTCTAAAATGTCCTCAGCGATTTCTTTCATTGCTGGGATCATGCGCATAGCTCTAGATATACCAGCAGGACCTACCGTATCTCCCACAGGATGATAGATGCCGTATCTTCTGGAAATAAATACATCTTTTTTATAGCCTTCTCTTCCCCCAACTCCTATGGTCGTTATGACAACATCGGCATTACGCAGAAGATCTCTTCTATCCGTGGATCGTTTAATCATTACATCGGCATCCTTTTCATCAATCATTTTTTTAGCAAGATTATAAGCAACTGCGAGAGCCTCCGGGTCAACATCAACTAATCCTATTTCCCAAGGACCAAGGGATTGGTCTCGTATAATATCGCTCAATAATCCCCAAGTAAACATTGCACTACCTGCCCCTATGAGAATCACTTTTTTTTGCATAAACGCTCTCCTTTTATTGATTTTAATTTTTCTGAGTATCTTTCACCATAATGAAATTAAAGATCCCTTATCTATAAGGATCGGCGGCATCGCGCAGACCATCCCCTAAGAAATTAAAGACTAAAACCGTGATAATGATAAAAAATCCCGGAATTAGCAGCCAGGGATGCAGCGCAACAGTTCTCACATTTTGAGCTTGCTTTAGCAAGACACCCCAACTAACCACAGGTGGACGAAGTCCCAGCCCCAAAAAGCTCAGAGAGGTCTCTCCTAAGATCATCCAGGGTATGGCCAAGGTAAGATTCACTATAAGATAACTTAAGAACGAGGGAAGAAGATGCCTTGTTATTATCCTTCCATCGGTTGCTCCGGCAATTCTGGCAGCCATAATAAAGTCCTCCTCTCTTACTTCTAAGAACTTTCCTCTTACCACTCGAGCTAAGCCGCACCACCCTGCGACAGAAAGAATAATGGTGATTCCAAAGTAAACCTTGATTGGCGACCAATCTTGTGGTAAAGCTGCAGACAAAGCCATCCAGAGAGGTATAGTTGGTATACAGATCAAAAACTCTATCACTCTCTGAATAACTGTATCAGCAGCCCCCCCAAAGTATCCAGATACTCCTCCCAATACGCATCCCAATACAAAACTAAGGGCTACTCCTACCAAACTTATGGATAAGGAAATGCGAGCAGCGTAAAGATTGCGGGAGAACAGGTCCCTTCCCAATTCATCGGTTCCAAAAAGAAATATTGTTCCCTCTTTTACCCCAAAAAAGTGAAGGTCTGTCTCAAATAAGTTCCAGAGTTCGTACTTATCCCCACGGACAAAGAAATAAATGAAATATTTCTTGCTCCTGTCCTCAGTATATATTCTGCGGTAAGTTACTGGATCGAGGATTCTTCTTAGCCCATAGACAAAGGGGCGAAGCTGGAATCCCTCTTCTTTATCAAAGAACCGAACTCTTTGAGGTGAACAATAGATATAATCTGTATGACGTTTATACATAGCCTGAGTGGAGAAAAACTCACAGAATACAGCTATAATGTAAAGAATCAGAAGTATGCCGCCACCAAAGAGGGCCAACTTATGCTTTACAAACTTTCGCCACATAAGCTGCCATTGCGAAGCTATGTAAAACTTTTCTTCGGTGCTGATTTCTTTTCTTTTACCTTTCATCATCTCAACCCTCTTCTACGCTGATTTCTCGTATCGAATTCGAGGATCTAGCCAACTCAAAAGAATATCAGAGATAACAGTTCCTAATACAGTCAAGAAAGTTAAGACCATAACAATGCTTCCCGCTAAATACATATCCTGGGCCATAAGTGCTCGAAAAAGAAGAGGTCCTGTAGTGGGTAAACTAAGTACTATAGCGGTGATAGTTTCCCCAGAAACAATAGCAGGAAGGGTCCACCCGATAGTGCTAATTATGGGATTAACGGCCAACCTCACTGGATACTTGAATAAAAGTGTTCTTTCAGAGACCCCCTTGGCCCGTGCTGTTATCACATACTGTTTCCTAAGTTCGTCTAATAAACAACCTCGCATAACTCGGATAAGCCCGGCTGTTCCTGCTGTACCGATAACTATTATGGGAATGGGAAGGTGTTTTAATATATCGATAAGTTTACCTACGCTCCAAGCTACTTCTGTATACTGAGGGGAGAAGAGACCGCCTACACTGAGGTTAAAATACTGATAAAACATAAACATTAATACTAAGGCAAGGAGAAAATTAGGAACTGCCAAACCGGCAAAGCCAATCACGGTAAAAGTGTAATCCCCAACGGAATACTGGTGAGTGGCCGAATAAATTCCTATAGGGATAGCTACAACATAGGTAAAAACAAGGGTAAGAAGAGATATTACCACCGTCAATGGCAACCGTTCAGCTATTAAGTCATTTACTGGCCTATTCCATTGAAAAGATCTTCCGAGGTCCCCTTGAAGGATTCTCCACATCCAAAAAAAGTATTGGCTATATATTGGCAAATCTAGACCATACTGTTTTCTTAGCGAAGCAATCTGTGCTTCGTCAACTTCCTGACCGCTCGCTCTTAATTTTATTATATAAGAAGTTAAGTAGTCGCCTGGAGGAAGCTGGATGATAATGAAGGCAACTACCGATACCGCCAATAAGATGACGATCATATACAAAAGTCGGCGAATAACGTAAAATAGCATCTTTATTTATCTCGGTCTTACAAGGGCCTCTACTCGAAAAGCAGAAGCAGAAGCCCTTGTCGCTTCAACCTATCTATTCCTTGAAGAACCACTGCATGGGAAACACACTTCTCTCAAAATTTGGACCATCACCAAACAACGCTTTTTCCACAACATTTCCCAGATTGTTTTTCACCACTATAGGAGCAGGACCATAACCTAGAGTACTGATACAAATTAACTGCTCAGAGAAGAAATCGAATATCTCCTGAGCTAAACGGTTATATTCCTCGTCAGTTGTAGCCGTGCACCACTTATCCATTTTTTCCCATTGCTTCTTCCATTCCTCCGGTGGCTCCTCTCCGGATTCTCCTCTTGTGTTGCGCCACAAACTCCACTGTACAGCCCAACTCATGTCTGAATCAGGTCTAAATTGGTTAATACGAGGCGCATAACAGCGGATTTCTTCCTTACCATCTGACATCCATACACTTATGTCATGTTCACCGGCTTCCTTTCGTAGTGAGAGAAATGCACGTTCCACTGTCTTGAGATTTACCTTGACTCCAAGGTTTTCCCAATATTCCTTCACTAGCTCACAAACTTTGGTCGCTCCCGTCAATAGCCCTGCAACTATCTCTATGGTTACACTTAGAGTTTTACCATCGGATCTCAAACGGTACTGGTGCTTTGCATCCCATTTGAGATCTATTTCATCTAAGAGTCGATTGGCTTCTTTTGGATCATACTGAGCGTAAGCCTCACCCCATTCCTCCTTATAGAAACTACAATCCGGAGAAACGGTAGACTGGCAAGGTCGAGCCATTCCATAATAGGTAACCTCGTTAATTTCGTCGCGGTTCATAGCCAAAGACATTGCCTGCCGAAATCTAACGTCTTGGAAAATCTTCCTCAGAACAGGGTCTGGGTGGTTCAGGTTAAATGAAAACTGTATCATTGAAGCTTCAGCGCGGTTCCATAACAAAACGCGGTAGTCACCTTTCTCAGCATTTTCTTGGTAAAGTGGATAATTGTCCATCGATAACATCATCGCACTGAAAGTCAATTCCCCTGTTACGGTCTTCATCGTAACCATTTCAGCATCTCCGCATGTGGTAACCACCACTTTATCAATATAGGGAAGTTGGTTACCAGCAGTATCTACGGCGTAGAAATACGGATTGCGTACCCATATCCTGGCAGTAGGAGTAACTTTTTCCAGCATCCAAGGAGACACTACAGGAATGCCGACATGGTCCCATTGCCACCAACCCACACCAGAGTGCTTCTGATACGCCTGCCACCAATGATCGTAACCTTCTTCTTTAGCCAACTCGTCTGCCTTCGGATTGTACTTTATATGCCACTTCTGTACGTAATGCTTGGGATGGTAAAAGAAGTTTTGTAAAGTTTGCCAACCACTCATTAGCCCAATAACAAATGGAGCTGGCTCGGGAAAATGGAACCGTAACGTATAATCGTCCACTTTTTCAAGCTTTGGAAATTTCCCACCTATATTCCACCAACTGGGTGGACCTTGTGGGAAAAGTTCCTTATTTAAAGCCACATCTTCCCAATAAAACATTACATCATTTGCCGTAAAAGGTGCTCCATCTGACCATCTCATTCCTTTTCTCAAGTGTAGGGTAAAAGCTTTCTTGTCTTTGGAAAATTCATAGCTTTCAGCTAAATCGGGGAGTATCTTTGCACAAGTATTGTCCACCTGAAGCATATACTGTTCGACCATGCCGTGTTCGGGATCCCACATCGTACCAGGTCCTAGGGAGGCTTCATACAAGGTTCCTCCATACTCTCCAATTTCCTCTATCGGTTTCACTACCAAGGGATTTTCAGGAAGTCTTTCTTCTACAGGTGGAAGCTCTCCTGCCGCTACTAACGTTCTGAGCATGGGAGCCTCATTGTACTTTTCTGGCAATGGAGCAGTTTCCATTCCTGAAAAGGTAACCACGGGACCTGTCTTTACCGCAAGTACTGAAGTTACTCCCAATAGACAGATAACTCCTGCTAACAATACTACTACTAATTTTCGTATCATTTGTATCTCCTTAACTTATTTTTTTTTGATTCGATCTTCTATATAATCTCCCAATATCGAAGAATGTAGCTAAATAGTATCATCACCTCTCTTCCCGCTACTGAGATTTTCCTTTGATAATCAGGAGTTGCGTTATGACTTATTCCTTTGAAGTCCTCATCATCTTAAAATATTCTTGGAGGATTCTCTGGACCATATTAGAAAAAGACCGGCCCTCTTTTTTGGCTAGCTCCTCCACCTT
>WJOQ01000323.1 GCA_009618505.1 Clostridia bacterium
TGGATATTGCGGAAGAACGGATAGTCCAGGAGGAAGCTCAGAGGCGCTTTATGAGAGTTTATTTCGCAAAATCGGTGAGTTCCCTAATGAGACGCGCATCTATCCTGGTCATAATTATGGAAAGAGACCTGTGTCTACAATAGGATACGAAAAATCTACTAATCCCTACTATCAGTGTGGCAGTAGGGAAGAATTTGTAGAGCTCAGGGCAAGAGGGGTTTAATAAGGAAGGAAATTAAAGAAAAATCCTCCGCCTGGAGGGGAAAAATGCTCAGGCGGAGGAGGATTTGGGATTATCTACTCCATCTCATACCCATACTTTTACTCATTCTTCCTTGCGTAGGTCGCCCTTTGCGTCCAACACGATATTCACCGCAGTTTTCCTCACAGTCCGCTTGGCGCTGTTCCATCAATTCTATGTGTCTTTGTAGCTGCTCTTGGTTCAGCAGACCAGCTTCTACCAAGTTCTCTAGACGTTTTCTCTCAACTGCTAACATTTTCTGGTGGAAATCTTCCGGAGTGAGACCTTTTTGTGCAGCAATGTCGTACATGCTCCTACCGGTGCCAAGTTCTTTTTGCAATTCATCAGTACTCATTTCCAGGATTTCACTTTTCACCCGTAGCATCTCGGTGTATCCGTATCCTTCACCAAACCCCGAATTCAATTCTTGCCTTCTACCTCCGCGAGCATAAACGCTCGTTGCATACCAGGCGACGGTTCCGGTTATGAGAGAACCGACAACCAAGGCCGTGATTATCTTTTTCTTCATCTTTACCTCCTTTGATTTTGTTATTTTGCTAGATTTTGTTTTTCCCCTTCAATAGGTAATACATTTTCTGTAGCCAATTTATTTCAAGGAGATCCGAGAACATTCAGTTATCTTTCCCTGGGTCTTCTCTGTTGTTGGTGTTGGGCAGAGTCTAGCCCGGAATAAATCCGAAATTCTAATTATTTGAGGGAACTACTGGTGAGTTCTAAAGGGGGCCGGATTCGGCTTTGCCTTTCCCTTTCCCTTTCGTTACTCCTCTCATAAGTCTTCTGCCTTTATTGGTGGGTTGCAGTGCAGAAGCACGAAAGTCTTCTCCGTCCCATCTACCCACAGTTCGGATGCAGTCCCCGATTTTAAAATCGGACCCCATAGGTAAAAGGGTGCTTTCAGTGAGTTCAACAAATACTTTCTTGCCTTCTTCGGTTTCTATCAGCAAACCGCTGCTTCTGGTTTCGATCACCTCACCTACTAAACCATTCTTCCATACCTGCCTTCTTCTGTAGAAAGATTGTAGGAGAGGGACCTTACCTTCAGCTACTCTCTCTTCCATAGCTTCGTTGAGCCCGCTAATGGCTAAGACGATACCAGCGATAAAGATGAGTACAATAAGAACTGAAAGGATTACTTTGAACGGTTTCTTGTATGAAAGGTCGTATCGGGAAAGAATGGCACTGGCTATGGTAAAAAATGCCAGCCCGATCAAAATCCAAAGATAAGGGAAGGATTCCAGAAAAGCCAGAATACCTATTCTACCGAAGGAAAGGAATTCCAGGCTTCCCGAGGTCTTCATACTAAAGAAGGCAAGATTGAGAAAAAGAGCGGCCAGTATTAGAGAAAGGGTCAGTCCTCCTCCCAGGCCTAATTTCTTGGCTAAAAAAATATATCTAGAGCGAAGATTAATTTTCCCATCCTTGATTTTATTCATTACTTTTGCTTCCAGATGCACTTTTCTTTCCTGGTTCATACTATCAAATTACCTCCTTTCTTCTGGCAGATAGCTTTTAGGATCCGTTTTCCTCTAAAGATGAAGGTTCCTACCGTTTTGGCAGGAATACGCAGAATATCGCTAATTTCTCGGTAGGATTTATCTTCGAAATAGTATAAGATTAAGGGTTCACGATATTTGGTTTCCAGTTCATCCAGACATTGTTTCACTTTTTCTCGTATTTCCTCTTTTGCCAGGCTATCTTCTATTGCATTGTTTTGATTGTGCAGTGCAGAATCGATGTTTTCTAAATTATTGAGAAAAATCTCTTTCCTTCTGCTTGTTTTCTTTATAAAATTCACTCCTTCATTGTGAGCAATTCGATAAATCCAGGAAGAAAATTTTCTCTTGCCATCAAAGTCGAATAGATTTCGGTAGGTTTTAATAAATACATCCTGTAGTAAGTCTTCTGCTTCGCTGGGGCGATTAGTAAGATATCTAAGATAACGATAGAGTTTTTGCTGATAGCGCTTAACTATCTCTGCATAGAGTTCACTATCTTCTTTACGAACTTTTTCCACTAACTCTTCGTCAGATAGATTTTTCATAGAAAAAATAGTCGGTTTCAGGATAGTTTGCTCTTCATAGCGGAAAGCCTCTGAATATGTTTCTTTTCTTGTTCGATTATTTTCTTAACCAGCTCTTGCTCCTGCGGTTTAATCATTTCCAATATCTGATAGAAAAAGAGGAGTGTCTCCTTTTCAAAGTCTATAGCTGCATAGATAACCTCCAGCTCATCTTTCGCCTCTTTGGCCAGGTTGATGACCTTCTCTGGACTGGAAAAAAACTTAGAATCTACCAGAGCTTCAAGATAGAGTTTTGCTTCCTCCCAGTTGTAAGGAGTTATTTCTGGTTTCTCCTTTAAGGTATTATAGAAACCCTGGAAAGTCTTGAGATGTTTCTCTTCCTCTTCTGCCAGGTATTGAAATAGCTCCTTAAGGCTATTTTCTCTGGCCAGTTTCGAAGCATTATGATAGAAGGCTTGGCCGCTTCTTTCTGTAGCTATAGCCATTTCTATGACTTCCCGCATAGAAAAAAATATAGTCATTGTCTTACTCCTTTCTCTTTCTCAATCTCTTTTAGCTAGATTTTTCTTTATTGCTTTTTATCCCCCGTCCAGTAGAGCCTTTTCTTCCCAGAGAAACCAGTCTCCTGAGTTTTTGAGATAAGAGTGGGTATTTTGCAGCAGTTGAAGATGTTCTTTCTCTTCCTCAACCAGTTTTCTTAAGAAAGCCTTTTGATGGTTATCCTCACTTTTTTCTAGAGCTGTTTGATAAAATTGAACACTTTCTAGTTCCATATCAATGCCAATTTTTAATGCCTCTAGCTCATCAGGATTTGCAGTGATTCTCTCCTTAATTTCGTTTCTAGCTTCCTTGAATATATTTTCTATTTTCTGGCGGGGTTGTTCTCCGAAAAATCGGTCAAAATCTGAGAATTTGAGGTCAGTCAGTATTTCTTTGAGGACGGTCAAATGTCTTTTCTCGTCTTCAGCAAAGGATAAAAACATCTTTTTGGCAAGAGGATAGGATGTTTTCTCCTCTGCCTTATGATAAAAGTCTATGCCATTCTTCTCCATCTCAATAGCTGTTCTAATTGTCTTAGATATGTTGTCCATTTTGTTCTCCTTGATGAGCTATAGTTTCTCAGATATATTTCTCCATATCGGCAGCCTTTGCTTATTTATAAAAATCTATATTCTGCTTCGTGGGCGTTATGAAAGTGTAGCAAAAATAAGCTGTCAGTCAAACTAAATATGGAAGAAAGAGCGAAAGTCCTTTGTTAGCGCAGTTCCCTAAAGAGAACAGGGGGATTTGCTATAGAAATATTTGCTTTTGTCATAGATAGCTTGCCTGAGCCAATATATTTGCTAATATAGTAGAGAAAAAACAACAAAATAATTTATTATTGCGAATGAGCATCTGTTCACAATATCTCATAAGGAGGTTATATGAAGGTAAGTGAACTGGAAAGCCCCCTGGAATTTCGGCTAAAAAATTGGCATGGAGAAGACTGGCACACCTCCAAAGGCAGGATAATTAGAGATATCGTTTATGCTGTGGATACAGGTCTGATAACTACTATTGCTTTTTTAGCAGGTGTTTCAGTCTCTTTAGTAATAACTCAGGACATCCTGTTAGCTGGAATAGCACACATAGCCTCGGGAACAATTGCTATTTTCTTTGGAGCTTATATTTCGACCAAGGCTCAGAAGGAATTCTTCCACAACCAGATTGAAAGAGAAAAGAAAGAAATAGAGGAATTACCTGAAAAAGAAACCGAAGAAATCAGGGATATCTTCCGTGATTTTGGATTTGAAGAAGACGATTTAGAAGTAGTTGTAAAAAGGATTACCGCTGACAAGGAACTATGGCTTAAGTTTATGATACAGGAAGAGATTGGCTTAGTACCAGGCACGACAGATAATCCAGCCAGCATTGGGCTGATATCTGCAGCCTCTTTTGCAGTGGGAACTATACCGGCGGTAGCCCCCTTCTTTTTTGTGCATCTGATTTCCAGGGCGCTTCTCATCTCCGCCATATTGGTGGCAGCATTCCTCTTTGTTCTAGGAGTATGGAAGACGAGAATTACCAAGGCTCATTGGTTTCGAAGCGGCATAGAAACTCTCCTCTTTGGTGGTATTTCCTGCGGAGTTGGATTCTTACTCGGTCGGATTGTGGCAGCATTGGTTCATTGATACTTTCTTCAGCACCATCTGCCATAGAAGAGGTTCCTTTTTTGCCATACTCCTCTGCTTTTTCTTCCTCCTTGACTTAATTTTTTATTATATTATAATAATTATAAACTAATAATTGATATTGTCAAGCGCTATGAATGAGAAAATTGAGAAATTGAAGAAAAAAGGAGTGGTTATGACTATCCAAAGACTAGCTGTTCTGGAGTTTTTGGAAAATAGTGCTAATCACTCTACCGTAGAGGAGATTTACACAGGTTTAAAGAAGAAATATCCCACTCTATCCCAGGCTACTGTCTATACCAGTTTGCAGGTTTTCAAACGCGCGGGAGAGATACAGGAATTGAGCATTAGAAAGGGAAAAGTCTGTTTTGACCCCAATCCCAAACGCCACCATCACTTTTACTGCGAGGAATGTAAAAAGATTTTAGATATTAATATTGATTGTCCGTTGGCAGGAAAACAATGGATGCAGGGGCATAAAGTAAGAGATGTGCAGGCATATCTCTATGGAACCTGCTCTTATTGCTTGAAGAAGACAAGAAATAAATAAAGGAGAAGACTACTATGAAGAATCTAAAAGGAACAAAAACGGAAAAGAATCTCCTGGCTGCTTTTGCTGGAGAATCACAAGCCAGAAATCGCTACAGCTATTTTGGCTCTCAGGCTGGGAAAGAGGGTTACCAACAAATAATGGGATTTTTTCTGGAAACTGCAGCCAATGAAAAGGAACATGCCAAGAGGCTATTCAAGTTCTTAAAAGGTGGTGAGGTGGAGATTAAAGCTGCATTTCCTGCCGGGGTTATTGGAGATAGCAAAGAAAATCTCAAGGCAGCTGCTGCCGGGGAAAATCATGAGCATACGAAGATGTACCCTGAGTTTGCTGAAGTAGCAGAAAAAGAGGGTTTCCAGGAAATAGCTTATGTATTCAGGGCAATAGCAGTGGCAGAAACGCAGCACGAAAAACGATATTTAGATCTGCTTGAAAACATTGAAAAGGGTAGAGTCTTCAAACGAGAAAGCATGGTAAGGTGGAAATGCAGAAACTGCGGATATATACATGAGGGAACCGAAGCACCAGAAGAGTGTCCAGCCTGTGCGCATCCAAAGGCATATTTTGAACTGTTAGGTGAGAATTATTAAAAGTAGTAACGTTAGCGCAAGTTAGTCATAACAAAAAAGTATCCCGTAGATTGCGAAAAGGGGTACAACAGTAAATTCATTGGGAGATTCCATAAAAAGCAGAAAGAGAGGTAATATCATGAGTGAAATAGTTGGAAAGGAAAATAGAAAGCAGGTGGTATTTGAAACAGGAGAATTCTTAACAGAGGAGCTGGAAGCAGTTCTCAATACCCTGCCTGTTGATATCACCTTTGTCGATAAAGAGGATAGAGTCCGCTACTTCAGCCAGTCCAAAGAGAGGATTTTTCCCAGAACCAAGGCCATCATTGGCCGCAAGGTTCAGCAATGCCATCCCCAAAAGAGTCTGCATGTAGTAGAAGAGATTTTAAATGATTTTAGAGAAGATAAGAGAGATAGAGCAGAGTTCTGGATCAGTTTAGAAGGACGGCTTATTTATATCCGCTACTTTGCCGTTCGGGATAAGGCTGAGAAATATCTCGGATGTCTGGAGGTAACTCAGGACATCACCGATATAAAAAAGATTGAGGAAGAAAAGAGGTTGTTATA
>WJOQ01000267.1 GCA_009618505.1 Clostridia bacterium
TCGTGATGAAGAAAAAGAAGGGTTTAAAGAAGCAAATTGTCATGGTAAAAGAGTCAGGCCGGATTTTTTAATCTTCTCAAGCGGTTTACACAAAAAAACCTGGTTAGACTCCATCTATGACTAAAACTAAGCGCTATAGGCTCTCCTTTCTTACACCAAAAACTTCCAGATGTCTCCTTATATGTTTAGCCACGCCTTGATAATAATCCTCTCTATTTTCTGTTAAGACATTCACCATTCTCTTTCCAAATTCATCCAGCAAAACACCATAAGCCACGTGGATAACCTGTCTCCAATCATCATTTTTTGTTAACTCTTTAACTACTTCTGCCTGACTTAGCTCCCGTATAGAGGGAATATTGCTCAAATTAGTAGTTAGATGGTAGCTGAGACGGTTTTTCCCAAATGTGGCCAAAGCACACTGATGCATTTTTCTAAAGAGAGAAGAATCATGCTGCGCTATAACCTTGACTGCTTCCAGATAACTTGTTCCGGCAGTTTTTAGGTGGAACATTCCCTCTGTATATTTACTGATCAGAGGATAGGCGGTGAACTTATCGCTCCCTGAGTGAACAGATAGTTTATAGGGACCCATTTTTCTGGCAATTAAAGAATGCTCTTTAATGCTATCCTCGAATTTCCTTAGATCAGACGGCAAAGGCTTTTTTCCATCATTGGCCCTAATGTCTATGCCTTTTTCAAAACCAGCATCAAATCTTGGCGCCAGACTGGTTAGCTTTACTTCGGCATTATTCAATTCCCTGGCAATTAAGTAATGGGCCAGAGCACTCGTAGCTATGCTCGTTTCGTCAACGGACATTTCAAAATCAAAGTCACTGTCACATTTATGTTGAGCAATTGCAGCATAAGCATCTATGGTAAATCGTATTGCCCTTAGATATTGCACTGCAATGCGCATTATCTGTTCCTCATTATACCTGATTGGCAATTTGTAATTGCCGCTGACTAACTCTTCTTTGAGGGAAAAATATTTATCCAGAAAATTATCAGCCTCTTTCCTGCTTCTAAACAACTTTGCCCATTCTCTTTTTAATTCTCCCTTTCCCATATTGACAGCAGCATCATTGATACAGTGAGAAGGATCAACAGTAAACATGGTAAACCCTGCATCTATCGCCAGACCCATACTGGCTAAATCCATTAAGTGGTCAGCATCTGCACCCCACCTGCCTTTATATCCCTCCTGAAAGACTCCCCAGGTGACATCATCCAGAACATCCTGGAATGTTCTTTTTGTACGAGCATTTTCCCTTACCGACTGCTGGGCAAAAAATGCGGTTACATCATAATCCCTCACTGCCCTGATGTGACCGGGAGTAGCAGAGGCTTCTCCCCCTATCCTATCCCCGGTGCCAAAAGCAGGTTCAGTGCCTAAAACAGTCGGAGCAGTATAACCAAAAATTTCCCTGATGATCATAGCGTTCTCATGTGTCAAGGGACAGATTTTGAGACTGAAACCATCTATATTTATAGTTTCATCAGCCATAAATTGATCATCGTTGACCTTTCCGCAGACACAAGAAACCAGCTTCTTTTCTTTCTCCTCCTCAATAAGAAAATAGGCCTTTCCCTGTGAGATATTCAGAGACTTATGATGAAGATAGAAATTGAGAGGCAGTAAGAAGGCTGCTTCCTTAACTCTTTTTTTCTGAACATCGGTTATTTGAGAAGACCCAATGACTCCTTCTTTCTCCATAACTTTAAGTAAAGAATTAATTTCCTCTAACATAGTTCCTCTCGTTTAATATTCTATCTTGATCCATTGCTTTTCCTGCCAGCTTTTCAATATACCCTCACACAGAACAACCTCTTTATGTCCATCCCTAAAAGTGGGAAATTGAGGCTCTTCTCTTCCAAAATTCCCCTTAACGCACTCATATACCTTTCTAAAGAGCTGCTTGAAGGTATCCGGAAAACCCTCATTATGCCCACCGGGGTAATTCGCGAACTCTACTGCCTCTGGGAATATCAAGTTCGGATCTTTCATAAGAAGCTGGTTGGGTTTATCTCTATACCCTATCCATAATTCATTAGGAGTCTCGGAATTCCAGCACACTGTTTTCTTCGATCCGGAAATCTCCAGAAATATCTGGTTTTTTCTTCCTGCATCAACCTGGGAAACAGTGATAACGCCCTTTGTGTTGTTATTATTAAATCCAAGAAGGACAGAGGCATAATCCTCAGTTTCTATCCTCTTTTCCTCATATTCTCCGGCTTCAATTTTCTCTTTTGTATAGGTCTCCCTGACCTCAAGAGGCTTCTTTCGGATAGGATGGATAGTTCCAAAATCACTAAATACCTCTGTTATCTTTAGTGTTGTTACAAATTGGATTAAGTCTAAAAGATGTGAGCCTATGTCAGCTATTGCCCTGGAAGGACCACTTAATTCGGGATCAACCCTCCAGTTGTAATCTGTATCGTAGAAGAGCCAGTCCTGCAAATATGAGCCTCTAACAGTGAAGATATCACCTAACTCTCCTCGTTGAATCATAGCCCGCATATGCTGAACTAAGGGATAGAAACGAACATTGAAACCTACAGCATTTATACATCCTTTCTTTTTAGCAAGATTTATAAGAGTACTTGTCTGCTTGGAATTCATCCCTAAGGGTTTCTCGCAGATAACATGTTTTTTAGCTAATAAGGCTTTCTTAGCCATTTCAAAGTGGAGAAAATTGGCGGTACAAATGTGAACAGCCTCAATTTCTTCATCCTCAATGAGATCTCTCCAATCCCCATAGGCCTTGGGTATGCCTAACTGATCAGCCTTTTGCTTTGCTCGGTCTTCGTCTATTTCTGCCAGAGCAGCAACATCCACATACCCCAGCCTTCTCAAAGCCTCTATGTGAATCAAACCTACAAATCCACTTCCTATAATGCCTGTCCTTATCTTTTTGGACATCCTAGCCTCCTGGAATTAACTCGTTTTCGCCTGGGATTTTACCCAGCTTTCCATTATCTTCTCTGTTGCTGTTGCTCCTATTCTGGTAGCGCCTGCCCTTATTACATCTAAGGCTGCCTCAAGGCTCCTGACTCCTCCAGCCGCTTTCACTCCCAATCTTGGCCCTACTGTTTCATACATTAGCTCTACATCATGAATGGTAGCTCCCCCCGTTCCAAATCCTGTGGAGGTCTTTACATAATCTACTCCTGCTTCTTCGACCAGTTTGCATGACCTTATTTTTTCATCATCGCTTAAATAACAATTTTCTAAAATTACCTTATCACACACCTTAAATCAACTCCACCTTACATCATTTCATTTATTACTTATCTATTCTTACTTCTGGGCGGTCTTTTAGCATCCATTCTGTATGAAATATGCCCTTCTTATCTACTCTTTCATAGGTGTGCGCTCCAAAATAGTCTCTTTGTGCCTGAATCAGGTTTGCTGGCAATCGAGAACTCCGATAGCTGTCAAAATAAGCCAGGGCTGAACTAAAAGCAGGCACTGGTATTCCCAAGTCAGTTGCTGTAATAACAACTTTGCGCCACTTATCCTGAACTTCCTCGATTGCTTCTTTAAAGTAAGGGTCTAATAGTAAATTAGGCAAGTGCGGGTTTCGCTTAAAAGCTTGGTTGATTTTTTTTAGAAATTTAGCCCGAATAATACAACCGCCCCGCCAGAGCATACTAATTCTACCCAGGTCAAGCTCCCACTTATATTCTCTAGCAGCTTCTTTCATCAGGGAAAAACCCTGGGCGTAAGAACAGATTTTAGCGGCATAGAGTGCCTCTTTGATTGCTTCCAGCAAATCCTCTTTGTCACCCTGGTATTTTTTGCGAGGGCCCTTTAGTACTTTTCCTGCCTTAACTCGCTCTTCCTTAATAGCTGAAATGCATCGGGCAAATACGGCCTCGGCAATGGTCGATGCAGGTACTCCTAAGTCCAGGGCTGATTGACTGGTCCATTTCCCAGTACCCTTTTGAGCCGCCTCATCAAGAACCATCTCTACCAAAGGATTTCCGCTAGTATCTATTTTGGTAAAGATATCAGCGGTTATCTCAATTAAATATGAATCAAGTTTACCTTGATTCCATGCACTGAAAGTTTGTCCCATCTCCTTGGCATCCATACCCAGAATATTCTTCATCAAACTATATGCCTCGGAAATGAGCTGCATATCACCATATTCGATACCATTGTGAGTCATCTTAACATAATGACCAGCGCCGTCAGAGCCAATATAAGCACAGCAGGGAACACTATCGACCTGAGCAGCTATGTCAGTAAAGACTGGTTCTACCAACTTGTAAGCCTCTAATTGCCCGCCCGGCATAATAGCAGGACCCTTCAAAGCCCCCTCTTCCCCACCGCTAACTCCAGTACCAATATAAAGAATACTTTTTTCGGCCAGGTAGTTACTCCGTCGTATAGTATCCTGAAAAAAGGAATTACCAGCGTCAATGATCAAATCACCGCTTTTCAGATAAGGCAGAAGTTTATCGATAAAATCATCCACCGGTTTACCCGCTTTAACCATCAGTATTATCTTCCTAGGAACCTCGAGAGCTTCCACTAATTCCTCTATAGTGTGAGTTCCCACTATATTCCTTTCTCTGGCTTCTTCTTTTAAGAAGCTATCTACTTTTTGCACGGTTCTATTAAAGACCGCCACCGAATACCGGTGTGTCGCCATGTTGAGAACTAGATTCTTACCCATCACTGCTAAACCTATCAGTCCTATATCACACTTTTTCATACTAAATTCTCCCTCAATTTTTATTTGCAGCAGTTAATATCTTATTAGTTTAACATTGACCAGTCAAGGAGTTCTTTCTTGACGCAAGAATTAAGAAAAGTTATAATATCGCACATCCAAGAGAAAAGGAGAGGTAAATGAATAGAGAGAAATTGAAGGTAGCAACAGAGAGACTAAAAAACTTCCTTAGAAAAAAGAAATTTCTTATTGCTATTGATTCGGACGGCTGTGTATTTGATTCTATGAATCCCAAGCAAATTGTAGTTTTTCATCCAAAGATTATGGAATTTCATCAACTATGGGGTATTGAATCCTATCTGCGTCAGGTGGCTGAATTTGTTAACCTATTCTCCAGGACGCGAGGATGCAATCGCTTTATTGCCTTGCAGCATATATATCGTTTTCTGACCGAAATACCAGAGATAAAGCAAATGATAATGGAACAAGGAATTACTCTTCCCGATACAACTACCCTGGATGCCTACATCAAAAAATACAAAGATATATCCTTAGGTAATCCTACCCTGGAAGAATATGTGCAAGAAAGAAGGGAGAGTTCCTTATCCAAACTTCTGACCTGGAGTAAAGCAGTAAATTCAACTGTAGCTGCTAAAATTAAGAATATTCCTCCCTTCCACTATGTAAGGGAAACTCTGGCACTAGCCTCTGAAAATGCTGACCTTATAGTAGTCTCGCAAACACCTTATGAAGCCTTAGGTAGAGAATGGAAGGAACACAATCTAAACAATTATGTAACAGTTATTGCCGGACAAGAAATGGGCAAAAAAGAAGAGCACATCAGAATAGCTGCCAGGGGTAAATATAAATCCGATGAAATGCTGATGTTAGGCGATGCCCCAGGAGACAGAAGGGCAGCTGAGGCAAATGGCGCACTTTTTTATCCTATTATTCCTGGTAAAGAAACCGAATCCTGGAAAAGATTGGTAGAAGAAGCACTGCCTAGATTTTTTGAGAAAACCTTTGCCAATAGTTATCAGAAGAAGCTTATGGCAGAATTTGACCAGGCTCTTCCCTCAAAGCCTCCCTGGCAAGGGCTAAACTATGACCATCGGACATCGTACAGAGAAAGACAGCCATTAAGAAAAGCAATGTACGAGAGGTTTGATCCGCAAGGAAGACTCCTGATAATGGAAGAGGAAGATAAAATAAAAGGGCGTATCTAGTATCTAGTGAATCGTATCTCGAAGAGAAAGAAAAGAGAGCATAAAACGAAAAATGAAATTACCACTTTTGACTAGAAGAAAACCTTCCTTAGAAGTTAAAATACTGGCTATTGGTGCTGGTGGATTGCAGAGAGCTTTAACTCATGAGTATGTCCATGATTTAATCAAAATGGGTAAGTATAAAGGTGGAATCTTTATTGGCCAACCAAGACACAGCTCAAAAGCTAAGG
>WJOQ01000097.1 GCA_009618505.1 Clostridia bacterium
TTTGAGGCAGGTTATGGGCTGGACAAAACTCGAGACTGCTGAGCACTATATAATCAGGAGCGGCAGAGCCGCAGAGAGAGAAATTGAAGAGAATAAAGGCAAATTGTGGGTCTGAAGCCAAAGGACAAGGGAAGGCCAAGAAAAATGAAGGAAAAACAAACCGAACAAAAAGAGATAGCCAGGATAAAACTATCCGATAACCAAGACCTAGTTGCGAGCCTGATAGATAATGAGAAGCTGGACCTTAGAATTTTTGTTAAGACCGACAGTTACACGGGGGCTACTAAAAGAGGCGTTAGGTTTTATCTGTTCGATGATAATTGGCCTGAGTTTAAGAAGCTAGTCCAAAAGATAGATAAGGTTTTTGAGGAGCTATGAAGAAAAATAAGAAACAGGATAATTGGCAACCGGGCAGCCAGGGGATGTTTTACAGCCAAAAATGCTGTCCTGTCTGTCAAAAACTCATAGTAGGCCGGAGTCCGAAATCGTATCAGGGAACAAATTCGGACTTAGGCAACAAGTTAAAGGCTCACAGAGAGGAGTGTCAGAGTAAACAATTAAAATTGAGCCTGCCCGGGAGACAAGGGGAGCAGGCCGAAAGTATAAAGAGAGTTACGCTCAGAGGGGAGAAGAAGAGCGTTTAGCGGATAGCGTATTCGTATCTCGTTGCTCGTATCTCGTATTGCGCAATACGGACCACGCACAACATCTTCTCGTTTCGGGAAAAACTTGATTTCCGTCATTGCGAGCGGAGCGAATAAATTACGTTCATTGTTTGAACAAGGAACTATGTTCTCCGGAGGACATTTTACGATTCACGAAATACGATCCACCAGTTACAGCGACGGAAGAAATTATCCTGAGACGTCTCCCCACAGGGGAGAGGCGGGAAACATCCCCCCTGGCCAGAAAAAAGACGCTCATAGAGGCTGATACAGGCACTTTGACAAGGTAAGGCAACCTATATGACCTGGGTAAAACTGGCCTTGCTAATAAGTCATTTTGTAGTATGCTTTAGTTCTATATTATAGCGATTTGAAAGGAGGGTAAATGGAGGGATAAAATTTGTGAGAGGCTATTAAGAGAAAAAAGAGTAATCTTTAATAGCTCTTTTAGTTTTATAAGTTGGTTTTTGTCTTTTTCTTAAAGAGAGTTTACCTCTCTAACTTCCCAGTAAGGAAGAGATTGCATCTATCGTCGTGCTTCGGCGCAACGAGGGGGTGGCAGTCTTGACCGGATTTACTGGGAAGTTGCCGGAAGAGATATGTGCCCCCTTTTTTTTATGAGGTGGAAGGATACAGAAATTGAATAGGAGGTTAGAATGGGAATCATTTTGGGATTAATGATTTTGGCGCTGACAGTTGCGCCCCGGGTTTCTATCTGTCCGTCGAGCACGGCTAATCTGATGTCATTCCAGTTTGACCAGGTAAACGGATATGGAATGCAGGCACGATTTGATAGATTCTCGCTCGGATATTACAATGTGACACTTAGCACTCGGGGCCCCGGGGAACTGTTAGATGCTGATGACGGATGGGTTTATCAACGAACGGTTGAACTGTGGGAGGCAAGCGCTCTTGTTTACCGGAGCGAGGTATTGGATTTTGGCCTGGGACTGAATAAAATTGATGACGGTTCAATTGGATGGCAGGTTTTCGTGGAAAAGACTTTTAGTGAAATTGTGGCAGCGAGGATTGGTTTTCGGAGGATAGAAGTTCATAAACCAATTGATTCGATTTCTGCTACTTTTTCCATTAATATAATGGAGGCAGTGAAAACTAGGAAGTGATGGGTTCAGCGCGGTGAGTATAACCTTTTCGACCTTTGACAGCTTGGGAGAGAAAAAAGCCTTTCATAGAGCCTCATACAGGGACTTTCTCAAGGCAAGGCAGCCTATATGACCTGTGAAATTTCAGAAAGGCTAATTTTGCGTGTGAAGATAAAGGCTAGTTCTGGCTTATAGCGATTTAAGGAGGTGAGAATTATGCAAGAATTTAAAGTTGAGAGAATAATAAAAGAGTGGTTTAAGAAAAGGGGATATATAGTTGAGGAAGAATTTTTAGGCCCTGGTGGTAATAAAATTGATATGAGGGCAAGGAAAAATCAAGAACAATGGATCGTTGAAGCAAAGGGTGATTATGATAGAAATACAGCTCAATATCAAGTGAACTTTGACACTGGGATAGGACAGCTAGTAAAGAGTATCTCTACAGTGAATGAAAATATAAGCTATGCAATATGTATTCCTTTCACTAGAACTGAACAACATAAGCGTTTATCTTATAGGCTTATTCTTCCTAAATATTCAGAATCTATAGTATTTGAAAGACTTAATATAAACTTAATTCTTATTAGGGATGATAGGTCTGTCGAGGTCGTTGAGTCAAAAAATGTAAGAAAGTTCCTGAAGAACTTGAAAAAAAGTCAAAAAAGTTAGAGCAATATTCGGACAAAAAGACGCTCTCAGAAGCGATTTAAGGTACCTTCTTTGAAGAAGATGACCTATATGACCTGGGGAAAACTGCCCTTGCTAATTTAAGCTCTTTTGTGATAGGCTAGGTTTGGATTTGAGAGATTTTGGAGGAAAAAGTCCATAGTTTGAGAAGAAGGTGCCAGCCTATAAAAATAGAGCGGTTTTTATATGAAAGAAGGAAAAAAATAAGAGACTTGACAAAATATAAAACAATGTTAATATAAAGTGAGGAATTAAAATGAAGACTCTAACAAGACGGCAGACAGCTAGAAAGCTTAACACTAATCATCTCAGGTTATACTATTGGGAACAAAAGGGGCTCTTAAAACCAAAGAGGATCGAGGTAGGAAATAGGATATTGATTGCTTATAGTCCTGAAATTTTGGAGAAAGCACGCAAGCTTTTATCCCGGGATCACAGAAGGAAGAGGAAGAAGAAATGAACCACTACTTAAAGCAAGCAAATGAATTCTTAAAACTAGCAGAAAAAGAGTTTAAAGAAGGAAAAAGTAAAAAGAATTTAATACAAGTTAGACAGGCAGCAGAAAAGGGTTGGAATGCTACAGTCCAAGCTACCAATGGATTATTCGCGAAGAAGGGGTATAGTGTCCCCAAAAGTAACCAAAAAAGACGGGACAAACTTGAAAGAATAGCCCCTGAACTGAGACCTGACTTTGACCAAAAAGCTTTTAGCTTACATTCTAGGTGTTTCTATGATGGAGTTTGTCCTTTACATATCATAAAGAAAGACATCAAGGAAGTTAGGGATTATATCAAGAAAATAGAAAAGAAATAGAGAGAGCCGACCTAAACCGGCTCTCTCCGATAAGGGCTACCCCCTGGACAGGGAAAATAAGCCTATTCTAAGCCTATTTTAAGCCCCTCTTCTCTACATACATAGCAAAGTGCCCTGATAGTGTCAAGAGATAGAGAAAATATCCAAGAAAAAAGAGAAGCAAACGGCGGGCTGGCCATCCCGCTATAATATAGACCGCAGGCAGGTTGAGGTAGTTGCTGGTTACTCCTTCCTATCTCTTCCTGTTCTGCGGGAATGGAGTAATGATGGAGGATCTAGAAAAACTACAGGACTTTGAAAAGACCAGGAGAAAACTAAAGCTCCCGGTTGATATAAGACCTTGTATTGTATCCCTGCTAGACGCAGATAATCCCGCCGCAAGTGAAAACATCAATCCCTTTATAATTGCCTGTGAGCTTGCTAGAGTAGGCAAAGAGCCAGAGAGAATCGAACAGATATTAAATAGCCTCTATATTAGCCCAAGTAGGCTCAGGGGTATCTTAAAAAGCCTTATAACCAAAGACTATAAGTATTATTGCCCGAACCTAGAAGAAAGGGGACTTTGCTTATATGATGACCATAAAGACTGTTGGTGGTGGAGTGGAAGTCCAGCTAAAAATAAAAAGGGATGGGAAGAAAAGGACTTTTACCGGCACCATTGGCCAGAGAGGTTAAGAAGGACTGAGGAGTGCCTTTATAGGGCTATAAGGGCAATAGAAATAAGAAAAGGCTGGCAGCCTGGGTCAAGATTATTCGTTACTTGGGATAAGCTATATCAGGAATCTAGGATAAGCAGGGATACAATAGGGAAGAAATTACAACTATTAAAAGACATTGGCTTAATTAAATATATACCAGGAAAAAGAAGAGTAAAGGGGTCGAGGGTAAAGGCTAGCGAGGTAACTAGAATCATACCTATTCCTAAACCCTCAAATAGCCAAGATACTGAACAGCCTTGACATATTGACAATAACAGTAGAAAATTCTACCGAAACGAGCTAAGAACCTTAATAGTTCTTTGATGCAAAGATTTGAAATAGAATTGAAATGGCTACAGTCTAGTCTGCTATTAACAAACTTGCAATAACAGTAGAAAATTCTACTAGTTAACAGTAGAAAACTCTACTGCAAAGTACTTAATATAATGTATAATAAATAAGAGAAAACTCCTTTCCTTTAGACTTTTTCTTGATTGTGAGGTTGTGAAGGTGTTGGTGTAGAAAGGGTTATACATTGGCGGCAAACCGCAGAATTTCACTTTTTATTAACAACTCAAAAAAGGAGGCAAGAAAATGGACCTTTGGGATTTAGCTAAGAATGTAAATAAGTTGGAGAAAAGACTAGAAGCCTTATTTGAGAAATTTTTCGATGAGGCAAAAAAAGGGGACTATACCTTTTGTGCAGATATTTATGATAATATAGAAAAGATGATTTTTGAATCGTATGGAGTATCAAAGAAAGATTGTAGGTGTATATATCCTGATTTTATGCCTCTAAGTGAATTTCTTTGGAATGAGATGACGAAAGAAGAAGCTATTAAAGGGATGAAAGAGGTCAAGAACGACCTTCCTAAAGATATAGCAGTTATGAAAAAGAGACTCAAACAGCTAAATGAAAATGGTGAATATGAAGGCTTGTCTAAAGAAGATTGGAAAAAGGTAGCTGACGAGATTGGCCGCTCTGTCGGAGAAGTTATCACATTTCCTGAATTTGTTAAGCAAGCTAAGGAGCAGTGGAAGAGAGACAAAAAGAAGTGGACAAAAACTGAACTGGAGAGAATTTTTCTAAAAGGAAAGTCTGCTGATCACTGTGAGGAAAATTATAGTCCTTATAGATGCCAAGATTGTTCATTATTTTATTATTGCACGAATCAAAGACTATCTGCACCAGATGAAAATATGGTCCTGAAAGGAAACTCCTAATTGCACCTTTTATAGACAATAATGCAGAAAATGATAAACTAGGTCCCGAAGACCCTGATAAACAGGCAGGCCAAAAAGGTGAATTTATGCAAAAACAGCAAAGGTGCACAAAAAGGGAAATAAAGTATCTCAAAAGAGACGAGTGGAATAGGCTGAGAGACAGCATAGACAGCTTTAGAGACATGCTGATAATTGAATTGCTTTATGAAAGTGGCTGTCGGGTGAGTGAGGTTGCACTAATGAAAATCCAGGACATAGATTTTGAATCTGGTTTTATAAGGATCCCGGGGGAGAACACCAAAACAAAGATTGGCCGGGCTGTCTTTATCCCCATAGGAATATTGAGCAAAGTAAAAGCCTATCTGAAGCAAACTAGAAGGAGAAAAGGGCTTTTGTTCAGACTTAAAAAGAGAAGGATTCAGCAGATAATGGAAAAATACTCTAAGAGAAGCGGTGTTGACGCAACTTGTCATACTCTCAGGCATTCCCACGTAGTCCATGCACTTCAAGACAAGGTTAACATAACCGCGGTTCAAAAACAGGTCGGACACAAAAGGCTTTCGACTACAGCGATATATTCTGATCTGGCTCCGGAGCAAGTGAAGGAAGCCTATGAAAGAAGGGAAAAATGAATTCTCCGAAGTTAAATAAACTTCAGAAATGTATTTTGGGTTGGTTATTTGTGTATGAGGACTATCCTTCAATGTTAAGATGGAATGAATATTATAGCCCTGAAATTAATTTGAGAGCTTTAAGAGCAAAAGTAATTAACCCACACAGACAAAAGCTAAGAATCACTAATCCATTGAGACTAAAAATTATACCGAGTCAACGTTACTTTTATAAATACAGAGTTAGCCGCAGTGATAGTGCTCAATTCTCAAGAGCTATA
>WJOQ01000226.1 GCA_009618505.1 Clostridia bacterium
ACGGCAGGGGTAGATGGGTTAATAATTGTTGACCTTCCTCCAGAAGAGGCTCATTTTTTGCCAAAAGAGGCTAAGAAAAACAACCTTGTTCTTATCCTTCTTCTTACTCCGGTTAGCTCAGAAGATAGAATAAAGTTAGTCTGCCAGAAAAGTCAAGGATTTATCTATTGTGTAGCCTACACCGGCATTACGGGTGATGAAAAAAGGGAAGATAAAAACTTAAGAGATTTAGTAGCTAAGGTTCATTCTCTTACCTCAACCCCGGTAGGAATAGGATTTGGCATCTCCTCACCTTCGGAAGCCAGCAAAACTGCCTCTTTAGCCGAAGCAGTAATAGTGGGTAGTGCCATCGTCAAAAAAATAGAAAAACATCAAGGGAGCAAAACCTTAGTTAAAGAAGTAGGGGATTTTGCTGAAAGCTTAGCCAGAGCAGTGAAAGAATAATACCTGAAGATAGTTTTCTTCTCTCGCTCGATATCCGCTTTTGTTACCTCTGCTCGGTTTCTCCTTTGGCAAAAGAGGTAAAAAACTTTGAAGGAAGAAACATACTTCATTACTTCCTTAAAACTAACCACAAAACGTACCGGATCATTACATATTTTTCTCACGCATCATCCCCAAAATTTTCATTTTTCGGAAATTTAAGCTGGTTTAACGGCAGGCACCAAAGGTAAGATTTTTAAGCTGCAAATCTCTGTAATGTAGAATTATACAGGATTAGAGAGATTTCTGCAATTTGGGGGGCGTGTCAAATCATTTAACCCCGTAACCCAATTTGGGATTGTTGAATCATATAATTTGTAACCGAACGAGGTCTTTGTTTCTTAGAAGGATTAGCTTCTGTTGTTCTGTTTTTCTCCTCATATGCTCGATAGAGACTGTGGGTTTTCTCCTCAATCTTTCTTTTGAGCTCTGCCGGATTGAGACTGCGGTATATGATTTTTAGTTCTTTCTTTATCTCCTCGGAGATTTGTCCGGATTCCATCAGCCTTTGGTAAGGTGTTTTAGGAATATCGTACTTTGTTTTGACTTTACCTGCAATCCTTTCTTTGCTTACAAGTTTCATCACTGGAGAAAAGAAGTTCTTGTAAAGCCGGAGCTCATTGTCATAAAGAGAGTTCATAAGGCGAAGTTCTTTGTCAGTATCGTACCTTAGATAGCCAACTGTTTTCCTTACGTGAGTCCAGTTCTTCTGTTCAATATAGGCGTTATCATTCTTCTTATTGGGTCTGGAAAGGGTAAACTCAAGGTTCTCTTCCTCACAGTAGTTAATGAGATGATAATTGATAAACTCAGGCCCATTATCCGAGTCGACTCCTTTCCAGGCAAAAGGAGTTCTTTTTCGTATCTTTTTGAGAGCCTTAAAGGTAGGATCCTGTCCTTTTCCCATAATCGCCTCTGCTTCCCACCAGCCGGAGGATATCTCTACAGTATTTAAGGAAGAGATATAGAGATCATGGGCAGAGGAGCCACAGTGAATGACCAGATCTATTTCCAGAAACCCTACTTTTGAGGTATCCCATTCAGTGAGTCTTATGGGTATCCTCTTATAGAGGAGCGAAGAAGGTTTGGGTCTTGCTCGGTTTCTCTTTAGATGGAGAGCCTCTCTTTGACGCTTCAGGGCCCGGTCAATGGTAGCGGAACTGATTCTTTTTAACTTCTCAGCTACCCCATTGGAAATGAATATCTCCTCTAGTTGTCTTAATCGAGATACCTCCGTTTTTAATAAGGGAGCCAGTCTTTGTCCGCAAGGATAGTCAAATATCTCCCAGAGCTTCGCCAGAGCTGTCCTTACATAGCCATCGTAGGTCTGTTTTCTTTTTCTTCTTTCTTTGGGAGCTGAAGAGAAGGAGCGTATTCTCCTAATGGCATATTTTCTGTTTTGATGAGTATTTCTCGAGTATTCATCTAAGATAGAAGATTTGTCTTTCCTTGATTTTGCCATGAAATATCTTTCTTGCAGTACTTTGAGATATTGACGTCTTGCATCCATATTCATATCCTTTCACCTCCCTGCTTGATTCTTAATTTCAGCAGGGAAGATTATATCATATTTCGGTTACCTTTTATATGATTTAACCAATACCTCTTTGGTTACATATTAGATGATTCAATTCGATGTCTTGTTTTTTGTTGCTATACATTTTACCTTTTGGGAGGAGAGGTAAGAATTGCCTGCCATTAAAGTAATTCAACTTTATTGCCGAAAATTACAAAAAGGTCTATAATTATTTTAAAAGGGGACAATATTATGTTCGGAGAAGAAGAGAATTAATAATTATAAAAAGTTTTACGTTTTTGTTGTTTGTTCTTTCGAAGGTGGTAATTTTAGCATTGCCATCTGAAGGAAAGTGAGTGTTAGTAGATTTTTTAAAAAACCAAGAGAGTGTGAATGTTATGTTATAAAATATGTGGATAGAATATGGCTATCAGAAATCGGAGACGCTGACGTTCTAAGGACATTTATAGTAAAGGTCAACGAAAATTCTCCCAAACCATTAAAAGAAATCCGAATCTTATTGCCATTCAAAGATATAGAGAATCTCGAAAGCGTTAATGAAACGTGCTTCCTGCCTCCATCACAATATTATTTTAATTCCTCAGAAGTTGCCTCCACGCGAGAATATCAAGTTATTCAGCAGGTAAATCAGTCTGATCGATTTGATAGATTCGGTATAATTAATCATGACGGCATACAAAATGTTAAAGTTTTTCCTTTAATTGATTATTCGTTATATCAAATAGGTAATTGTTTAGTAATACGCCTTCAATTCCCCCAAAAAGAGGGCTTAAAAAAAGGCGAATGTACTGAGGTAAGATTAAGATTCCAGGTTACCTCCTTATTTAATAAAATTACTACCGGTTTCTTCCCTAATTATTCGATTGAACTTCCCTATTTCCCCCCACAATACGTTAATGAGATTGATCAACTAGATATAGATAAAAAGCTAGAGATTAAAGTAAAACCAATTTTAGGTTTGGCTGAATCTCAATTTAAGGGGGGATTCGATATTTTCCTTTATTTCCCTCCCGGATTTGAAAAAGTTACTGGATTTAATCCTTTTAAGGAAAAATACGACTCCTTCAACATCGAAGGAAAAAGAACGTCTGAAAAAAAACTTAAGCTCCTATGGAGATTAAGGGAGTTTTTACGACAGAGAGGTTCACCGGAAGATAGCTTAACAGGTATTGGTCAAAATATACTCATATCGGGAACATTAATAAAGAGATACGATACAGAAGATCTAATAGATACAATGTCAAAAAGACTACCCCAAAACCGAATGCTTCGTATAGAGACGTATTCGACTTTCTGGCTTAGCTGTGCTGCTATCATCTTAGCGTTTATCGCAATATTATTCACTTTTCTAAAGAAATAGTCTCTTTCTAAAAATCATACTCCAAGACACTTTTTGTCGTTCTCCGACCTAAAGTGTGGTGTTGATGACTTTTCTCCGACCAAGAATTTTTATTCCCAGTAATAGTTTATCTAAGAAGAGGACTTCCGTGTCCTAAAAAAGATCCTTTAACAAAATTAGGAAGAAAGCAAGAAAAGAGGGGACAAAAATCATTAGGAATAAGTTAGCACAGGCAGCAACCAATGAGATAGGCTTAACCCAAAAAGATACTGGGAATACTAATAATATTGCAGCTGAAACTATTGGCGATTGGGCACCTATTGCCCTACTTATGGCTATTTACACGGCTTTTTTTCTAAGATATGAAAGCAGGATAAGGAGAAGGATTAAGGAAGAGTATGAGAAAGAGATGAGCAAAATAGATTCCGACTCTCAAATTCAAATCCCGCTTACTACGGAAAATCTATTAGAAACGGTTAAACGTGGCAAAAGAGTTAAGCGCAATCGCTTCCTCAAATATAGTTTTTTAAACACATTCCACAGCCTTTTTTTCATAGCGTTTGGCCTATTTGGGCTCCATATTGTTTTTACTATACAAAATTATTTCCCCTGGCCTTCATTGTATATTCGGCGAATCGCAATATACCTTACTTTGGCGGTTGTAGTCATGACCCTTATAATGCCACGGCTCTCCAGGAGAGAGTGATCACAAGATTTCAATATACAGGACCCAAAAGAGACACCACGATGACATCTCTTTATTAACCAATAGCAAAGTTATTTCAATTAAACAAAAATAGCTGTTCTGTCTTCTTCTGTGTAAAAGTAAGACATTGACCACTTATCCGTTTTTATCTATATCCCTATTTTCAAAAAGAGGACATCCTGTCCCCTTTTTTACTTAATGTTTACAAATCTTATAAAAAAAGTAAATTAAAACAAAGGAGTGAAGTTTAGAATTTTCAGCAAAAAGAATAAGGAGGAGAATTAAATGTCGCAATTAAGACTAAATCAGGTTACAGATGCAAAAACTGCAGATTCCCACTGGAAAGGTCTCTACAGAATTGGCGGAGCGGCTGGCCTGATCGTAGTAGTGTTACTTCCAATCGAGATTATCGTCATGACCGCTTATCCGCTACCTAGCACAGTAATCGGCTACTTCACGCTATTTCAGAGCAATAGGCTCATTGGACTCCTCGACCTTTATCTCTTGGAAATTCCTGTCTACGCTCTTTTTGTCCCGATGTTTCTCGCCCTCTACGCTGCCCTCAGACGAGCCAATGAAAGTTACATGGCACTCGCTACGACCCTCGCTATCATTGGGATAACTGTCTTCCTCGCAACGAATAATCCCTTCTCCATGCTTTCCCTCAGCGACCAATACGCGGCTGCGACAACAGACGCACAGAGATCTCAGTTTTTGGCAGCAGGGCAGGCGATGCTTGCTAATACAAACCAGCGCGCTGTCGAGGGTTTCAACATGGGTTTTCTCCTCGTGTCCGTTGCCGGTCTGATAGTCTCAGCTGTCATGCTAAGGAGCAATATCTTCAGCAAAGTAACCGCTTATGTGGGAATTCTTGCAAGTGCACTCTCATTGGCCGAATACTTCAGATTAGTCTTCGTGCCAGAGGCAGTTCTCCTCCTCCTCTTCATCGCAATTGCCTCCTGCTTACTTTTGTTAATATGGTACATCCTGATTGCCCGAAGGCTCTTTCAGCTAGGGCGTCTCGAAAAAAAGCCGCTCCCCCAACAATCGTAAAGGCAGATAACTATGTCAGCTTCGGTTTTGGTAGGATAGGCAACACGTTACGGCTCAACACAGGAAGTTGCCGAGGCAGTCGCGGCGACGCTGCGCGAATGTGGGCTTGAGGTAGATATTCAGTCCATGCGGAAAGTGCGTACACTCGCAGGGTACAACGCGGTCGTGCTGGGTGCGCCGCTCTACATGTTCCGTTGGCACAAGGACGCGCGCCGTTTCCTCTCGCGGCACCGTGAAGCCCTCACACAGCGGCCAGTGGCAATTTTCGCTCTCGGCCCCCTTACTACTGGTGATGAGAAGGAGTGGCAGGGTTCGCGCGAGCAGCTCGGTAAAGAGCTTGCAGGGTTTCCCTGGCTTACACCGGTCGCTCTTGAAATATTTGGCGGCAAGTTCGACCCGACAAAGCTACGTTTCCCTTACAATTTGTTCATGCGCCAGGTGCCGGCAAGCGACCTGCGGGACTGGACGGCGATCCGCGGCTGGACGAGCAGCCTGACCGCGAAGCTTCAGCCTGTTTTGCCACAATAATGATGATGAGGTCGGCAGACTAACCAATGCCTGCGATACCTTCCGGGAGAAGTTTATTGTCTGGACGCTTTTGGATACCGGACTTACACTCTCAGAATTTGCTGACCTTAAAAAAGATAATATCCAGTGGCAGGAAAAAAGATTAGTTATCTATGGCAAGGGTGGTCCTTGTGGTAAAGAAACAAAAAGAAGGGTCATTCCTATGACAGAAAGAGTAAAAAAATTATTGGAGTACCATTTCGCAGAAAACAATAATACCGGAATGGTAAAAAGAACAGTTGCAAGAATAGTAAAGAAGGTAGCTGATAAAACTGGGATTTCAAAGCCTGTCTCTCCTCATGTTTTAAGGCATACCTTCTCAGTAAATTGCATCGAAAAAGGAATCTCCACCCGAGTTCTCCAAATCCTTTTAGGCCACGACCGATTGGCAACCACTGAAATTTACCTAAATTTATCCCCAGAGGAGGCCATCAGGGAGTTTCTGAATAAGTGGTGACGGATTTCTCTACTATAATAAAAAGGTATTAAGGAATGTGGAGTGAAAGAAAAAAGGCCATAGATGCACTCAACAACGCATTGCAAGAGGAAGCACGTCTAATCTATAAAGGCTTTGAACTGACTAATGAAATAATCCAATTTTTGTATGATGCATCTGAACCAATAAGTTTCTTAACGGTATGTGGGTTAGTGCTTCTTAAAGGGCGTAACCTAGGTCAAGGCATATTTAGTTTAGCATTAGATGGCCTTGCACAGGAAGCTGGTGCACTTCTACGCCCCACTATTGAATGCATTGAACTTCTGGAATACTTTCGTAAAGACCCTAAGAAAATTGAGGAAGCTATTGAAGGCAAATTACCTCCAGCAGGAGATATTGCCAAAAAGATTGACGGAAGGCTCAAGGGCTTACGAGATTATCTAAATAGAAATGCTTCGCACTTCTCATTTACTCCAGGAGCAAGGCTACATCTAATTGACTGGAGAAATGAAAACGTTAAATTGAAGCAACTATATACAGAGAAGGTACTTAGAACAAATTTAAGAGATCTGTTTTTGATTCTGCTCCTGCTTGCCTCTGCAGCAGTCAAGTGTCTCGATACCTGTGGGCGTTTACCCGACTCAATACTCCGCCGACTTAACCTTTGGCGCAGGAAGGGACTAAGAGCTGTTGCCCCTGAACTTAGAAATTTCGTCTAAATACGGATTAACAACTACTGAGCCTCACTTCATTTTATCCTGAAAACATTGTGTTTCCTAACCCAAACACCCACCAGACAATAGGTCTAGATATATCCAGGATTTTTCCTTCTTCTTCTAAGGTGAGACAGTCTAACCATTTTTTCTTCCCCAATTAATTTTATACAAAAATCCCTCTCAAAAACATATATTTTGCCAAGTCTAAGTTCCAAGATTTTCTCTTGGCCTACCCCCACAACTTTCCCTGTCTTTGAGAATAACTTAACACAATAGATATTCTGATAAGTTTGGCTAAATTTGTTTTAGGTAGTACAGGATTAGGTTTAAGCAGATAATCATAATTTAGCCCTCTTGCTTTTTTACTGTTTTATTATATAATGGTATAAAAGGTTAAAGAAAGGGAAGGTAAAAAATGGTTGTTGTTCAACCTATCCGGGAAAAAGAAAAGATACAGGAAATCCAGAACTTTCTAAGAGATAACCCGAGGGATTATTTGCTTTTTGTCCTGGGACTTAACACAGCACTCAGAATTGGAGATATACTAAGACTTAAAGCTAGTGATGTCAGGAGTAAAGGTCAGGTTAAGGATATATTGAAGGTCAGGATAAGTAAAACAGGCAGGCAAAAGAGGATTGCGCTCAACCTGGCTATAAAGAAAGCCCTCAGATTCTTCTTTAAATGCAATCCAGGACTGGCGGACAACGAATTCCTGTTCACAGGCAGAGGTAGAGATAAGCCTATGAGTAGAGTTAATGCCTGGATGATCCTAAAAAGGATTGCTGAAAAGTTTGATTTGCCTGACATAGGTACACACAGTCTAAGAAAAACTTGGGGATACCAAGCTAGAAAGGCGGGCATAGACATATCAGTAATTCAGGAAAAGCTGGGACATAGAACGCCTGGCGTGACAAAACGCTACATAGGAATAACAGACGATGAGGTGCATGAAGTAGAGCGTGAGTTTTGTCTCTAATAATGTGTTCCAAGTTGGTAAAGCAAGGGCTCAGAATAGGCCAGTATGAGGCTCAGAAATAAAATTAGAGAGGTAGGAAGAATAAAAGTTGAGAAGATGACAAAATTAGAAAGAATCAAAGAATACTGTAGGCTTATGAAAATCCTCTATGATGCCTTGAAAAAAGCTATAGATAATCCAGTGCAGAAACATCGTAAACTAACCATTCCGTATAATATCCATAAGTACCAAGAGACAATAAAATTTATCAAAGAGAATTATCCTAAGTATTATTACAAGCAATATAATTTATCTTTACTCAACAAAGAAATAGAAACTTTATCCGAAGATGATTTAATAGATTGGCAATTAGAAGTTGCGAGAGTAAGAGGGTCTTTGTTAAGGAGTTGAAGGGCCGGACACTTAAAGTTAATGAGGCTCGTCCTCGTCCGGAGAGCGGGAAAGGTGGACAAAGACCAGGTGGTGATCGACGTTTCCGCTAAGCGGCACTCGGAGAGAGTAGAGTCATAGTATAATCTTGTCATTGTTTTGTGGAATATAAATTGGATTGAGCAGTGTGAAAGGAAGTAAAGATGCGTGAGATGGTTGAGTATATCGTGAAGCAGATAGTGGATAACCCAGAAGAGGTGAAGGTTGAGGAGATAAAAACAGAGAAAATCATCCTTCTTGAGGTTTCTGTGGCTAAAGAGGATATGGGAAAGGTTATAGGCAAAGGAGGTAGAATAGCTACTGCTCTTAGAACGTTGTTAGGAGCCGCTGCAGCGAAGTTGAAAAAGAGAGCTATGCTGGAAATCCTAGAGGAACGGACATCAACAATGGAGCAATAAAAAGGAGGATAAATTGGGGGTACTGGGTGTAACAATTGCTCTCCTTTTTCTGGCAGTTTCGGTCCTAACCACAGGGTTGGTAGTGGATAGAAAGATATCCAGGCGATTACAAGCGATATTATGATTCCAGGCTTATTATACTCATATATCAAAAGATAATGGCTATATCAAGCTAATTTATTGAATCCAGAAGCAGAAGACAGCGAAAAGGAATCTAATACAGAGTACCTTAAAAGAAAAGAGAAAGAGAAAGGACTTGTTTATATAGGCACCAAAGAAGAAGCCCGAGGTTGTAGGAATAAATTTAATATAAGTGAAGGCTTAAAAGCTTTTAAGATAACAATTTATGGCGATAATATAGGACCTGTCACTGAGACATATAGACTCGATCGGGATGGCAAAAAATATAGTCAAATTAAGATGCAAAAAATAAACCACAAAGAGGCTAATAATGCCTAAACCAAAAGAAGAGGGGAATTTGTAGGATTTTTTAACTGTCTGGTTACATAGAGAAGAAGAGATAGAAGAGGAAGAAGAGAATAATACAAAAGAAATAAAGGCAGGTGAAGAAAGCATGAATGGAACAGTCAAGTGGTTCAATGATAGCAAAGGCTATGGCTTTATAAGCCGAGAAGATGGAGATGATGTCTTTGTACATCACTCAAGTATTGCTGGAGAAGGTTTTAAGAGTCTTGCAGAAGGAGACAAAGTGACTTTTGAGATCGAGCAAGGTGATAAAGGTCCTAGCGCAGTCAATGTCCAGAAGGTATGAGTCTAGGAAATTAACAAATGCATAATGAGAAAAATAATCCTTTGTAATAAACTTCTCAGTTGCATAAACATCTCAGTCCCTGAAACATAGTAGCAATGCTATTTTTGGGGACTTGGATGGACTTAGGGTATTGACTGTGCCTTTGCCAAGTAACAAGATGATATTTTTCTTTCATTATTTTGAAAAAGTTCTCCTGATTCCAACGGCTGAACATAATCTAAACTGGCTCTTTAGCTCTTGAGCTAAAGTCATTGGTGAGAATCGGTGATCTTTTTTTACTCTTAGGGTGAATAATCGTAAGAGAGCGGATTTTTCCATAATCTTTTAAGAAGATAGTTTCATCCAGATATTTGACTATCATTTTCTTATATTTCAGTTTAACTAAACAGGCTTTGAATTCCTTTTCGGGTATTTCATTTATTCCGAGAGGAACATTCTTTCGCCAGGTATAGAAAAGCACTCGATACTTGGTATCTAGCTCTTTGAAAAATGGAGCACTCCATCCTCCCTTCTCAAAGCAGATCTTAAAAGGCTCTACCTTAGGGGTATATTCTTTAATGATTTGTCTGGTTTTAGCTATTAGCTCGGGGATGATCCTGATTAAATCTACTTGAGCTTCCTTGAGCATAAAAAAGAGGGGGCTGCCACTTTTATCGTTCACAAAGTAGTGCAGGTTACCCTTCATGGCTAATCTTATGGTGGTATAGAAGCCTTTAGTTAGATTCTCTGCTCCATGATAGGGGATAAAGTGACCATCGAAGTAAAAGATGTCTATCTGAACGATCTTGCGCTCTAAGAACCTCTGAGTAAAGGTAATTCATGACTAACCAACGACTTTTAAATTTCATAAAACAGGGCGAAAGACAGAACTTGGAATTTCAAGAAAAAGCTAAAGAAAAAGATAAAGGGGGATATAATTGACCAGGTCAACGCAGCAGAAGATTTTCTCTTAAGACATATAAGCATGGCTGCCTGGGTTGAATCAGGAAAAATTGAGAGGCAAGAAAAATGCAATATGAGAACATCCTTAAGAAACTGAAAACATTATCTAATCCCAAGGCAGTAGAGGGTATGGCACGATTTGGTATTAATCCAAAAAGTACCTACGGAGTTTCTGTTCCGAACCTAAGGAGAATAGCAAAAGAAATTGGAAGGGATCGCCCTCTTGCTCAACAGCTTTGGGATTCAGGTATTCACGAAGCGTGCATACTCGCCAGTATGATTGACGACCCAAATCAGGTGACAAAAAAACAAATGGACGCGTGGATAAGGGATTTTGACTCGTGGGACGTATGCGATCAGTGTTGTATGAATTTGTTTGATAAAACGCCTATGGCATGGGAGAAAGCAGTAGAGTGGACTAAACGTGAAAAAGAATTTGAAAAGCGTGCTGGCTTTGCCTTGATGGCCTGCCTGGCATGGCACAACAAGGAAGCGCCGGACAAAAAGTTTTTGACCCTCCTGCTGGCGATAAAACGGGAAGCGGATGACGATAGAAACTATGTTAAAAAGGCAGTTAATTGGGCGTTAAGGAATATCGGAAAACGGAATGTCAATTTGAACAGGAAGGCAATTGAGACTGCAAAAGAGGTTCAAAAGATAGAATCAAAAAGTGCCAAATGGATTGCTTCTGATGCAATCCGGGAGTTAACAAGCGAAGCAGTTCAAGAAAGATTACAAAAAAAGAGGTAAATAAAGAATATGGCGCGATTCGGAACTCTACGGTCGCTCCTTGCCCTAACGGATCATATATAGATGGGTCTATATGAGAGATAAAAACTCATGGTATGTAGAGCCGTAAGATTCATTTCTAAAAATACTCACCAAAATTTTTGCTTCGCAAAATTCCTCATAATCCTGATGTTAACTTCAGCCCCAACACCCACCAGCCAATAAGTTTGGATAAATCCCGGAAATAAGCTTTGAAAACTTGACACTCTTTCTTGTATTTACTATTCTTACAGTAAGGAAGTAAGTATGTCTAAAAATCAATAATTAAGGGAGGAGGAGATGCCCGTAGTTAGGATTGGACCAAAGCACCAGGTAACTATCCCCAAAGAAGTCTTTGATCAACTTCACTTAAAGCCGGGTGATTTTTTGGAAGCAATTAGTCAAGGAGGAAAAGTTATCATGGTGCCAAGACAGCTTACTGCCAAAGCGCCGGCTCCTTCTCTTACTAAAAAAGAACAACAAATCCTTTTCCAAGCTAAACAGAAGATTAACCGCATCCAAACAGACCTTCTCCGCTCTCAAGGTCTCACTAAAGAAGAGATAAAAGTAGCTTGTAAAGTGGGTCTAATTGACAAAGAGCAGGCCTGGTGGTGGGTGGAGGAATGGCAGAAAGGCGAAAGAGAGGCAGAGAAGGATATAAGAGAAGAAAGGCTTTATGGTCCTTTTGAAAGTGTAAAGGAATTCAAAGAGAGCATAGAAAAGCGCTAATCAACTATGAAACTTTATCCTACTAAGGATTTCATCGAACGCTATGAAGGTCTACCCCAGCGAATCCAGAAGCAAGCAGACAAACAACTGGAACTCTTACTTCAAAACCTTCATCATCCCTCTCTCAGAATAAAAAAGATGAAGGGAGTAAAGAATATCTGGGAAGCAAGGGTAACTAAGGATTACCGATTCAGCTTTGGGATAAAAGGTGATACTTACATCTTACGTAGGATAGGTAAACACGAAGAAGTTTTGAGAAGACCTTAAAAACATGGCATGGAATATAGTGACTGAACGGATTCACAAACTACCATAAACACCACATTTTTTTCTAGAAATGCGGAAGTGAGGTAAAGGATAATTATGCAAAGAGCTTTATTAAAGCCTATTAGCGTATCGTTTGTGAGCACATATCCTCCACGCCGGTGTGGAATTGGAACATTTACGCAGGACTTAGCCAACCATATTGCTCGCATTCAGAAAGAAGAGTCTCACATGAGTGGAATGGTTCAGGTAGTTGCTTTAATTAATAATATTTCTCAGGGCTATAACTACGCCAGGGAGATTTGCTTTGAAATTCGTACTGAGCATAGAAGGGATTATCAGGAGGCAGCCAGCTTTCTTAACCTTTCTAGTATAGATGTTATTTCTCTGCAACACGAATTTGGCATATTTGGTGGCAAGGATGGAGCTTACATTCTTGACTTACTTGCCAATTCAAGGAAACTCGTAGTCAGTACTCTCCACACTGTCTTAAAAGAACCCACAAAAGGGCAACTTGAAGTACTAAAGTCTGTTTCCTCGTACTCTACATTTGTAGTAGTGCAAGCCCAAAAAGCTATTGAGCTGCTGGTAAATGTTTATGATGTTCCCCGGGAAAAGATTGTTAGGATTCATCACGGTACACCAGACGTACCTTTTCTCGATTCCAATGATTACAAGGACCAGTTTCAAGCCAAGGGACGGCAGGTTATACTAACTTTTGGTCTTCTTGGCCCCAAGAAGGGAATTGAGATAGTCATTGAAGCTATAGCCCTGATAGTTCAGGAATTCCCCGATTTGCTCTATATCATACTTGGTGCTACGCATCCGGAGGTTAAACGGTGCTCGGGAGAAGAATACAGAGCTTCTTTAGAAAAATTGGTTAGACAGAAAGGATTAACGAAACACGTCGTTTTTCATAACCGCTTTGTTAATCTGGAACAGCTTATAGGCTTTCTGAATGCAACCGATATCTATTTGGCGCCCTATTTATCAAAAGAACAAATTGTTTCGGGAACATTAGCCTATGCCGTAGCTTGTGGCAAGGCAATTATCTCTACTCCCTTCTGGTATGCTGAAGAATTACTATCTGATAATACAGGAAGATTGGTGCCGTTTGGAGATGTAGATGCTTTGGCTAATCAACTAGCTGAGCTTCTTAGTGATGAAAGGCAGCGAAATTACTTGCGAAAACGGGCTTACCAGTTTGGACGACAAATGATATGGCCAAAGGTAGCTCGCACCTATATCGAGACGTTTCAGCGCGGGCTCAAGGAATACAGACGTCCAGCTCCTCACCCACCTGCCAGAGAGTGGATTGCTGAACCACCTTCTCTATCCGAAATTAAGCTTAATTACCTTCGACTCTTAACCGATGACACAGGCATTTTCCAGCATGCAGCATTTACTACTCCAGACCGCTCGCACGGCTACTGCACTGATGATAATGCTCGGGCTCTAATAGTCACTATTATGAACTACAAATTATTCAAAGAGGAAGATGTCTTATCTTTATTGCAGGTTTATCTTTCTTTTCTTAACTATGCTGTGGATAAGGATAGTGGTTGCATTCGAAATTTTATGTCTTACGATAGACGTTGGCTTGAACAAGTAGGCTCTGAGGATAGCCATGGCAGAACACTTTGGAGTTTAGGTATAGCAATCCTTCATTCCCCTACAGATTCAATTCTGGGACTTTCTACCAGATTGTTTCATAGATTATTACCAGTCTTAGAATCTTTTACTTCACCTCGTGCTTGGGCCTATTCTATTCTCGGATGTCTCTCTTATCTTCAGCGCTTTGACGGCGATCTTGAAGTTCAACGTTTGTGCACCTTATTGACCGGGCGCCTTTCAAAGCTTTTTGCAGATAATGCATCGGCTGATTGGCCGTGGGGAGAAAATATTGTTACTTACGATAATGCTCGCTTAGCTCAAGCATTCCTGACTGCCGGACGAATGTTCAAAAAAAGAAATATATATAATCAGGGATTAAATTCTCTGGAATGGCTCCTGAAAATTCAAACTAACCCCGAAGAAGGACATCTTTCATTGATTGGTAATAATGGTTGGTTTAAGCGTGAAGAAAAGAAAGCACAATTTGACCAGCAACCTATTGAAGTACCTGCTTTCATTGATGCTTGCTATGAAGCATATTTATTAACAGAGCAAGGGAAATGGATTGAAAGAATTGACTGGTGTTTCAACTGGTTTCTTGGCAGCAATGATGTTCATCAAGTAGTATGTGATTTTAGGACAGGTGGCTGCAAGGATAGTTTACAATCTACAGGAGTCAATCAAAACCAAGGCGCCGAATCTACCCTTGCCTGGTTAATGGCACTTCATCGTGTTCGCGAAATTGCTCAACAACAAAACATAACTTTCTAATCAGCTTAGCCTTTCTACTTTCCACAATTCGGTAGTGCCGGTGATTTCAAAGAGAACTCCCGCAGCCACAAAACCTAAAAAGTGTTATACTCTCTTCCAGGTAAATTTAAGAAGATTCAGATTTCTATGCTTCCAGTGTCTGTTCCATAATGTCTTCTAACCCTGCGCTGGCAACACAAAGACAGGTATCCGCAGCACCGTAGTACATCTTTACTTCCCCATCTGATTCAACAATAGCACCGCAAGCAAAAACCACATTGCCAACATCGCCAATACGTTCATAATTTTCTCGAGGTGCCAGTAAAGGCGCGCTAGAGCGACCAATTACCAGTGAAGGATCTTTCAGGTCGAGTAGCACAGTCCCTGCACGGTAAATTGGTCCGCCTGAAGTCATGTGGACGCCGTGGTAGATCTCCAGCCATCCACGATTGGTGCGAATGGGAGGAACGGATGCCCCCACTCGATAAGAATCCCAATACCCCGGGCGTGGAGAGATCAACACTTTGGAATGACCCCAGCTATATAGGTCATTGGAATAGGAAATCCAGATGCTGCCTATACCTAAACCAATAGGTCTGTCTAAGCGCACATATCGGTTGTTGATTTTCTCGGGAAACAGGACTCCATCCTTGTTCCCTGGCTCAGAGATAAGGGCGATGCGCTCAAATGTGTAGAAATCATCTGTTTTGGCAAGTGCAATTCGAGGCCCATGACCTGAATAGGCTGTATACATAATATAGTAGGAACCCTGGATAAACGTTGCCCGCGGATCTTCAATGCCTCGTGCTTCATATATTCCAAAGATACCTTTCTTGGCAGGAAGAAGGACTGGTCGATCTTCTACATCAAAATGGAAGCCATCTCGGCTTCTGGCCAGTGCAAAAAAGGAATACCCCTGTTGCCCTTCAATTCGCAGGAGCAGAAGGTATTCGTCGCCAAATTTGACGGGAGTACCATTGAAGACTGTATTGCAATGAAAAGGAATGTCCTCCAGGGTTAGAACGGGATTTTCTTTCCAACGATGAAATATGTCTGGCCCAGTTTTTCTTTCCATTATCAGAATTCCTTCTCGCTTTTCAGGCATGCCTGCACAATGTTTTGCACCTTCGTTGTACCCAGGCATATACAGGAGTTAGCTGCTCCGTAGTACAGTCTTACTTCGCCGTTCGGTTCGATAATTGCCCCAC
>WJOQ01000017.1 GCA_009618505.1 Clostridia bacterium
CTCATTGGGATTGCAGAGCCTGTTCCGAGCGAAGCGAGGAATCTCCTATCGCTCCTCACAATGACGTGGTTCGCTGAATATTTACGACTTTTCTGCCAGCTCTTGAGTTTCCCTATACTTTTGCGAGGGTGGCACAAAATTTGCTTACTTCCTATGAAAGCTAGTTACCCTTTATGGGAGGTATATTCAAGTGGCAGCAATCCACTCTAAAGAAAGGTCAGATTCTTCTTTAGATCTTTCGACTATGCCAGAGTCAACTTTCATACGATTTTGTAATAAAATAATCGAAATAGGGTTGATGTCTTTGATTGTCTTTACCCCTCTCGCCTTTGGTACGGTTCAAGTTTGGTCCATCACTACAGTCCATCTTATCACCCTATTTATGCTAACCTTCTGGCTCATCAAGATGACTGCCCTGGGAAATTTTAAATTGGCAAAGACTCCGCTTGACTTACCTATTCTCCTATTTCTAGGAATTGCTGTAATAACCACTTTAACTTCTATCTATCCTTATGTTAGTAAGATTGAACTCTACAAAATAATTAACTACGTCTTACTCTACTATCTGGTGGTCAACAACATTAAAGATAAAGGCCAGATAAAGAGGATTGTTATTCTGGTAGTAATCGTAGGGACCTCGCTGGCCATATATGGATTATATAACTATTTCAATGGCATAGAGAAAATATATACTCTGGATAAAAAACATTATCTGGGTATGGTTACCTCTACCTATGTGAATCACAATCATATTGGCGGATACTTTGAGCTTGCTATTCCCTTAGCAATAGGATTAATGCTCGCTAAGGAGCACTTGCTGAGAAGAGGCAAAATAAGTAAAATCTCATCAGTAATCTTTGGCTCAGTTTTACCTCTGGCTGCTGCCGCCATTATGATAATCGCCCTGGTATTTACCTATTCCCGAGGAGCCTGGATTGGTTTTTTGGGGTCTATGATAGGTTTTGGCATAATAATTGCCCTTTGGTTAAAGATCCTTAGAGGTTGGTCCAGGCCCAGGAAGTGGGGAATACTTGCAGTTATAGCTCTAATTATAATCAGTGCTGCCATGTTTATGCCCCAGGATATCAAGCAACGAGCCACCACTTTACTGGAATTTAAAGGGGGAGAATTTGAGGATATGAGTATTCAGGGAAGGTTAATTGTCAACCGCAATACTCTAGAGATGATTAAAGACTACCCTATTCTGGGCAGCGGACCGGGTACCTTTAACATCCTTTATCCTAAATATCGAGACCCTCGCTTAAGAACTTTTATGAATGCCACTCATAATGACTATCTACAATATGCTGAAGAGATGGGCCTTTTTGGTATAGGTTCATTCATCCTCCTATTAGTGCTGTTTTTCAAAAAAAACCTTAACCTGATAAGAAACCTGCAAGACAAATATCTGCAGGGATTGACCATAGGATTTCTGGTAAGTATTAGCGCTATTGCTATACATGGCTTAGTCGATTTTAACCTGCAAATACCAGCTAATGCTCTTTTATTCTGGATTATTCTTGCTCTAAGCTCAAGTATCGCTATAATAACAAGACCGGAAGGGAGAAGAACCAACCCTTGAAAAAAGGAGGGTAATTCAATGATTGCTAAAAGAATTTATCGTATGATGACCTGTTTTTTGATTTTTGCTTTGCTTATGTTAAATCTCTTTGTTGCGGCTGCTCTAGCTCAGGATTTATCAGAAGCTGAAATAGAAAAGATAGAAGAGATAATTACCACCTTTGCCTCAGACCCTGAGCTGGGCATGAACCTCCTGAAAGATTTGGCTGAAGAAAATCCCGAACTTGCGATTCTCGCTATTGTGGGATTAGCCCAAGAGATTCCCGAGAAGGCAGTAATGGCTATTGTAAGCCTGGCCGAAATCAACCCAAAGGTGGCGGCAGGAGGGCTTGTGGCTATTGGCCAGCTTTCCATAGAACTAGCCGAGACTCAACCTAAATTAGCAGCCATTTTGAAGGCGGTTCTCAGCCAGTCAATAACCGGCATGGTTGAGAGCGGATCAGGCAGAGGAGCGGGTGTAGCAGCGGTAGTAGTGCAATCATGCAAGGAAATTGATCCCGGGCTGGGAGAATCCCTGGAAGAGGAAGCAGTGGCTGCCGGACTGGAAAGGTCCTATCTGTTAGCGGCAAGTCCCATAATGCCATAAATTTGAAGGGAGAAGAAAATTAAACTTTCATATAAAATCATTGCTTATGCCGTTATCCTGGTGGTTACACTCTTTCTCGGCTACATAGCGATTCAGCCCTTGTTGGCTGATATACATTACCAACGTGCCCAACGAGAATACGATAGTATGGAATGGAAGAAAGCTATCGTTGAATACGAAAAAGCCATATCCATTCAGCCGTCCAATGCCGAGTATCACCTGCAGCTAGCCAGAATTTACTCAAGGTTAGCCTATCTTTATCAGGACAAGGAAGCATTGAAGGAAGCTATTGAGGAATTTACAAACGCTTTACGGCTTAATGCCTATGATGGATTAGCCCACTCACACTTTGCCTGGACTTATAAACAGCATGGAATGTACAAAGAGGCGAGCGAAGAGCTAAAGCAAGCTATTGAGCTTGACCCGACCAATATATCTTTTCACTGGAGGCTGGGAACGGTATATAGAGCAAACAAGGAGTTAAACAAAGCAAAAGAAGAATTTGAAAAAATACTGGATGTCGTTCCTGAGCAGCAAGAAGCTAAACTTGCCTTAGCTCAAATCAATAAGGAATTAAAAGAACAGTAAATTCTAGCAAGAAAGGAGCAAGAATTGAAAACAAAAAGAATATTAGTACTTTCTCTGGTTTTGATTCTACTTATCCCCTTCACCGTCTGGGCCCAGGAGCAAACTCAGACAACGCAGAAAAATCCTATTGAGAAAATAATTGAACTGATAGTAGAAAACAACCCCACTCTCCAATCGCAAAGAGACCTTATTAAGGAAATTGAGGAAATGCCGGCGCCAGGATCTGGCTTCATAGATATTGAAGCTCTGGAATCAGTAACTGAAACCGAAACAGGCGGTATACAAACTCCTCTTCTAAGCATGACTCAACTGGAAGACATCAGGGATGCAATGTTGGCGAGAAAAGAGATGCTAGAGAAAGCTAGACAGACTTACGAGTCTTTAAAAAAATCTCTATTAACTGAGCTCTTAACTAACCTTGCCGAGCTCTCTAAGCTGGAGAATAAAAAGAAAAGTCTAAGTCAGCTTGAATCCTTCTTGGGAAGTAGAGCTGAGTCACTAACCCAACAGGTTAAAGCTGGGCTGCAACAGCCCGCCACCCTTTACGACCTTACCGAAAGGATAATGAATACCTCTATGGAAATAGAAAATACTATTGAAGAGACCAAAACCTTGAAATTACAGACAGCTATAACTATAGGGGGCAATAAATGGAAAGAGCTTCTGGTAATGCTGGATGAATATAAGATAATTCTTTAATATGAGGCTTCGCCTTGAAATTTCTGGATAGATATTAAGGAAAAGGCAATCAGAAATACGGAAAAAGGACAGAAGATAATGAAGATTAGAAAGGGTACTTTGTCGGTGTTAGTAATTCTCATGGCCACCCTTCTGATTAGCTGTGGATATGCCAAATCCGCAACAGAGAGTGATTTTCCACCGGAATTACCGGGCAAGGACCCTCTTCAGAAAATGATTGAGCTAGTAGTAGAAGCCAATCCTATTCTACAAACGCAAAGAAATTTTATTAAAGAAATTGGAGAGGTGCCTGAACCAGTTAAGGGCCCTGACATTGATCTTGGCTTCAAAGTAGGAGCAGATTATACAAGTGATGATGAAGGGGAGAGAAGCATTGCACCCATTGGAAAAATAGAACTAACCATCCCCCTTTATAGTTCAGCCAGAAAAAGAAAAATCGCCCTGGACAATTTGACTCTTCGAGAGAAGCTTACCAAAGCCTGGCAGGATTATTACAGTTTCAAAAACTCTTTGATATCAGACCTCCTGGAAAGAGTGGATACAATCATCATTCTGAAAAACGAATTGGAAGGGCACGAAAAGCTACTTTCCCTTCTTCAGTACAACCTCGAGGCTCTCAGGAAGCAGGTTGAGGCTGGAGTAACTATGCCCAGCAGCCTCTGGAATATGAGTGAGCGAATAATAACCAGCGAGATCAATATCGCCAACCTTCTTAGTAATCTAAACACTCTCAAGCGCGAAACCGCCGTCAATCTGGCAGGCGACAGGTGGCAAGAACTTCTGAACATGCTGGATGAGATAGCAAGCTAAAAGTATAAGGGCATTCCGAAGCAGACAGAGGGTTATTCTTATCGCTGCAAAGGAGAGTTTAGCCTTACCTTGGCGGAAAACTGAAGAAATAGAGAAGGAAAGAAAAAATGTCTTATTGAAGCGAAAAATCATCGGCCGTCTTTTGCCAAGTTCGCCAAAAACGGGTGAAGCCAATAGATCTTTTGCTGGTTAAGAGAATACTAGACAAAACTACATCCGTACCTCGTATAATAAATGCCACTATCCCGGGAAGTCCGCAGAGGGTTTTTGCTAATGCTAATTCTAGTGAAACAGTTTGTTGAAATTGTTGCGGAGACTATGCCTATTACTGAACCTATTTTTGAATTTGGTTCTCTTCAGGTGCCAGGTCAGGAAGGTTTTGCAGATCTTCGGCCACTTTTCCCAAATAAAGAATATGTTGGCTGTGACATACGTGAATGACCTGGAGTAGATCAAATATTGAATCTTCACCATATAGAGCTTCCTTCGGAACTGGTTGGAACTTTTTTCCTTTTTGAGACATTGGAACACGTAGAATTCTGCAGAAAGGCATTGGAAGAGATTTATAGAGTACTCCAACCGAACGGCCTACTTGTAATTAGTACAGTTATGAAATTCCCTATACATAACCATCCATGCGACTATTGGCGATTTACTCCTGAGGGCCTTAAGAGTCTTCTGAAGCCTTTCACTTTTTCGTTTGTCGGTTCTGTGGGTGATGCGGAATTCCCTTATACTATTGTGGGGTTGGCTTCAAAGAATTCAATTTCGAGTAGTTCAATGAACCAATTTCTGAGGAGATTTGAAATTTGGAAACAGTACTGGGATAAACCTCCTCGGCCGACCCGGAAAAGGCTAGGGAAGTTACTGGTTTCCTCGCTACTTGGGACTATATGTCGAAAGAGTTGGAAGGAGCAGAAACCTAAGTATAACAAGAAACAGCAAATATGACTGTTTTCAATCAATCATACGTTGGTTCTAAAGCTAACATCTTGAAGCTGATCCTTAGCTAGTAAGGTTAGCAACATTTTGGATATGTAGGTTATGGTATTCGAATACCTGAAGGAAAAATTCTGGTTCACCTTCTGCTTAAAGGTTTCTTTCTTTTTTTGAGGATTTTATTCTATTTTCGCAGTTTTTGTATTCTTTGTCATGCTCAATCCATTATTCTTTCCATCTCCCACGCCTTTCTGTTTAAGTAATTAAGGTAATCCCTTCGTGCTAGGACTTTGAGTGCAGGTTCAAAACTAAGAGAAAGGTACCTTCATACACACACTTATTTTTTATGATGGTTGAATTTTTGTAAGTAAAACCTTTGTTTGACCCTTCAAAAAATCCACCTATAATGACTAATAAATATCTGTATTTTTAGAAAAACTAGACTGGTGTTGCGGTTCGCAAGGTGGGCTATGGGTATCGGAGAAGTGAGATAATAATTATGGAAAAAGACATCGTAATTAAAGCAATAAGGCTCTTTAGCAAAATTGCATTTCCAATGAGGCAGTCAGCCTTTGTCTTGTTTTTGGCGATGTCACGAGCCAGAATTGTACCCATGCCAAAGTTGTTGATCATACCGAACATGGCGATATAAATAGTAACGAAGGCGTATTTACCAAATTCAGTGGGACCCAAGTACCGTATTAAAAGTATAGAAGTAATCATGCCAATGCCGTGATTTAACACCTGACCAAAAATCTGAATACCGGTATTGACGGCAACTTTTCTAGCTATAGTCAATTCAGACACTCCCTTGCCGGGCAAACAAAA
>WJOQ01000036.1 GCA_009618505.1 Clostridia bacterium
TATAATAATAATAACAAAAATAAAAAAGGAATCTAGAAAATGCGAGTAACTCTCAGCGGTACTGTTTTTAACATCACCCGAAAAGATATCGAAAAGAAGCTTAGAGACATCGAACCAGAGGAAGGTAGAGCTAAATATTTTATAGATATTGGAGGAAAAAACTATCCGATCAAACAAACATTAAGCAAAACTTTAAATCTTCCTGGCGTTGCTTTTAGTTCTCACCAGGCTTTTGCTATTTTACAAAAATTAGGTTTTAAAATAATAGAAAAGATCAGCTAAAAATCGAGAATACAACTCCTGATTATCAAAGGAAAATCTCAGTAGCGGAAAGAGGGGTGATGATACTATTAGCTACATTCTTTGAGATTGGGAGTTTATATAAAAGATTGAATCAAAACAAATTAAGTTAAGGAGATAAAAAATGATTTTTAGTAACCAAAAATGTTTAGGTAAGTTTTTAGCAGTTGGGTTAGTAATGACTTTGATGGGGACAATCTTTTTTGCTTTACCTAAATTTTCTATAGCTCAAAAGGTAAAGTTAGTTTATTGGCAGCATATGGCCATATCCCGTGCAGAGGCTATGAGAGAAATATATAAAGAGTTTCAAAAAGAGAACCCTAATATTGAAGTGGATCTTAATTTCATTCCGTGGGCTGCGTACTTCGATAAACTATTCGTATCAATTGCTGCAGGAACAGGACCTGATGTATTTCAAATTCCAATGGGTTTAGCAGACAAATTTATACGGAGTGAAGGGATTGTTTCTTTAGATGTTTCGGTCGAGGAAGCAATGCAAGATTACCTGTCATGGACTATCGAACGACTAATTGTCAAAGATAAGGTTTGGGGACTTCCGACAGACACTCAGAGCATCATGCTTTTCATCAATAATCGCTTAGCCCGCGAAGCTGGACTTAATCCGAATAATCCTCCTTCTCACTGGGATGAAGTCATTGAATGGGCAAAAAAATTAACCAAAAGAAAAGCAGATGGGACAATGATTCAATCTGGTATAGACACAGATTATTACTCAATTACCTTTGAAGCTTTTGCCTTTCAGGCTGGAGCACCTCCAATGTACAATGAAACCAAGACAAAGGCGCTGTTCAATGGATCAAATGAAGGGGCAGTTAAGGCTCTTACTTATATGACCGATTTCACAACCAAATATCATGCAGACGATGTAGGATTTAATGCTGGTCCTTCTAGTGAGACTTTTCCATTGGAAAAAACTGCTATGGCAACCGGGCATCCTGTTGGTATGGGAGATTTTGAGATGAGAAATCCTGTTTTGGATTACACTGCGCTCATGCTGCCCCCGGTACGTCCGACAGATTTACCAGTTAGTGCCGGCACTCACTGGGTATATTTCATAGCCAAGAAAGCTCCAAAGGAAGCAGCAATTGAGTGGGTTAAGAAAATGAGTTCTGAGAAAGCACAAAGGATCTTTGTTCGAGTAGCTGGTGACACAGTATCTCGTAAAGCACTCCTAGAAGATCCGGAGTTGAGAAAAGACCCCAACCGTGCCACTGCCTTGGATTCTCTTCTATACTGTCAACCCCTTACTTGGATTGGTTGGGCTGAACCACACAAATTGTATAGCGAGGCAATCGAAAGAATAGTTTATGGCAAAGCAACTCCAGTAGAGTCTCTTGATATCCTTGCAGAAGCAATTACCAAAATTCTAGCGGGATAAAAAAGGGGGAAGAGGAAAATTTAAATTTCCCTCTTCCCCTTTCTCCACTTACAAGCAGTTATAATTGTTCAAAGCAACGAGAAAAACCGTGAATGACAAAAAAGTCATAAGCAAAAAAAAGGTGCCTTACCTATTTATTCTACCTGCGTTATTATTTTTTGCTGGAATATATATTTTCCCTGTATTTTTTGGATTAGAGATAAGTTTAACGAAATGGGATTTGATTTCACCAAATAGGCAATTCATCGGCTTAAAAAATTATATCAATCTTATTAGTGAGCCTCTATTTATAAAATCTTTAAGGAATACACTCTACTATATTATTTTGACTATTCCAGCCACCATAGTTTTTTCATTAACCCTTGCTCTTATGCTTTGTTCTCAATTTATCAAGTTTAAGCCTTTTTTCCGGGTTATATACTTTATTCCTGTTATAACCTCTTGGGTGGCTATTTCTTTTATCTGGAAATGGCTTTATCAACCCTCTTATGGTCTTATCAATTATTTTCTTTCTTTAATAGGAATACCTCCGCAAGGATGGTTGTCCAGCCTCAGTCAAGCTATGCCTGCAATAGCTATCACGAGTATATGGAAAATGTTAGGCTTTGATATGGTCATCTTTATTGCTGGTTTGCAGGCAATTCCCCGCACTTTTTACGAAGCTGCAGAAATAGATGGTGCTAATCGCCTACAACAATTTCTAAAAATTACCTTACCTCTTCTTAATCCTACGCTAGTGTTCATTTTGATTACTTCAATGATATCTTCTTTCCAAGTTTTTGTCCCCGTTTTTGTCATGACTCAAGATCCTGGGGGACAACCTGGGGGTCCATTGAACTCCACACGGGTAATAGTCTATCATCTATATTCTATAGCTTTTCGTGAACTAAAAATGGGTTATGCTGCGGCTATTTCTTTTGTATTGTTTGGCATCATTTTGGTTGTTAGTTTGTTACAGTTGAAAGTATTGCATCGACGTGTCGAATATTAATGAGAGAGTATAAACCTACTGAGAAAAAATATTAGCTTGTTAGCGAAAACCCAATCAAAATTAAAATTTCTCAATGAAAGTTCTCAACTAAAAGGAGGATACATATATGGTTTCTACTCAACGCTTTAAAGGTAGAGTAAAGATTTTGGCCTATATCATTCTTTGTGCTGGGGCGGTTATAATGTTGCTCCCCTTTGTCTGGCTTGTAAGCGGTGCTTTTAAAACTCTCCCCGAGACCATCTTGGTGCCCCCTACCTGGATTCCTCGAAACCCCACTCTTACTAACTTCTCCAAAGTGTTCACTTGGGTGCCCTTTGCTAGATATTACCTGAACAGCATTGTAGTTGTTCTTGTAGTGCTAGCTAGTACTCTTTTTACCTGTTCCTTGGCCGGTTTTGCTTTCGCCAAATATGAATTTCGAGGCCGTAACATCATTTTTATCTTAATTCTTGCTACGATGATGATTCCATTCCAGTTAATTATCGTCCCACTTTATATAATGATGTTTGAGGCAAGATTGACCGATACTCTGGCGGCACTAATTATTCCTATGTTAACAAGTGCCTATGGCATATTTCTTTGCCGTCAGTTTATGCTGGGAATTCCGAGTTCACTTCTAGATGCTGGTCGGATTGACGGGTCCACAGAGTTTAGCTTATACTGGAAGATAATACTTCCTTTGTCAAAGCCTGTTCTTGCAACCTTGGCTATTATTACTTTTATGTGGAATTGGGACTCCTTTCTTTGGCCAATTATTGTGGCTGATTCTCCTAAATCATTGACGCTTCCGGTGGGAATTGCTCAGTTTGGACAGCAGTACTCAACATATTATAATCTGCAGATGGCTGCTTCCCTCTTAATGGTGATTCCAGTAATTGCATTATTTTTAGCACTCCAAAAATATTTTATTGAAGGCATTGTTTTAAGTGGATTAAAGATGTAGAATTTGCTTAGTTATACTCTGTATTCTTCACCTTTAAAAACTTTAAAAGAAGGGAGTTTGTGAAAGCCTTATCTGGTAGGGAGCGACTTTTACGTGTGTTTCGCCAGCAACTAACTGACCGTATGCCATTCTGGTTGTGGGGTGTTGATCCCATGTTTCGATCAGATCGGTCTCCTTCTTGGGAGCCACTTTACGAGTTGGTGGAAACGTATGAATTGGATATTATGCGCTGGTGGTATCCCAAAAAAAATTTAGGCAGATTTCACAGCCCAGCGCTACATCTGCAAGCATTAATGAAGCCAGAATTTTTTAATTCCTTAGTTGAAGAAACAAGAAAAGAATCTAATAAAGGTGATATGTGGGAATATGAAACCATAATAAAAATACCGGGATGTGACCTAAGCCAGGTTTATTATCAGCCTAAAGATGGAAGTCCTGGGTACGAGAAAACATATTTCATCAAAGACGTTGAAGATGCCAAAAAATGGCTTTCGATTCCTCATCGTGTAGCTAAGCCAACTGTTGAAGTGGACTCCTATTTTGAACTGCAACGTAAAACGGGTGATAGAACAATGATAATGGTTATGATTCCTGAGGCAATGTACTCTGTACAGGCATTGACGGGACCCGAAACTTTTAGTTTCTGGTTGAAAGAAGAACGGTCTCTCCTTCATGAAATGATAGATTGTTCATATAAAAAAATTGAAAATTTGACCAAGTATCTTCTTTCCCACAATGTTGGAGATTGCTATGGGTGGGTTGGTCCTGAAGTTTGCATTCCACCGCTTGCTTCTCCAGAATATTTTCGAGAATTCGTTTTTGATTATGATAAACGCATAATCGACTTGATCCATAATGCTGGAAAATTGGTCTGGGTTCATTGCCATGGTGACATGGAACCAGTGTTATTAGACTTCGTGAAAATGGAAGTGGATTGTCTGAATCCAATTGAGCCTCCACCTGTTGGGAGTCTGACTTTAGCAGAGGCTAAGAAGATTATTAATGGTGGAATGACACTTGATGGTGGTATTCCGAACAACAGCTTCGATGTGTTAGAACCAGAAAAAATGGAAAAGTTAGTAGAGGAAACCGTAGCGATGGGTAAGCCGGGCGGGTGCTATATACTTGGTGAAACATCAGATCCATCAACTTGGCCAACTTTGACTGAAAAGCATATTGCAAATTATAAAGCTTTTGTGGAGACAGGAATCCGACTGGCAAATTATGATTAGTAAGTTTGATAGTTAGAATGTTAACTTACCTTTTCCAGAGGATATTTCACGGTTCACGAAATACGGTCCACCAGTTACAGCGACAGAAGAAATTCTCCTGAGACGTCTCCCCACAGGGGAGAGGGGGGAAAAATCCCCCCTGGCCACAAGAAAATACGTTCATACAGGCTGGTACAGGCACTTTGACAGGACAAGGCAGCCTATAACACTAAGGCAAAATCAAAGCGGCTATATCAAGAGGATTCTGTCAAGCCAGTTAAAGGATAGAAGGATTTTATAAATGACCAAAACATACCGACCGGCAAGCAGCTACGTAGGCAGCAGCGAGGAGGCCAGGCAGGCCCAGCTAGAGAATCTGCTGAGGGGCCGGGCAAAGCGGGCCAGGAAAGCCCTGGTCAAGCCTCCTTCCCTCAAGGACCCCGCCTACAGGACCGACATTATAAGGTTCGCCGAAGAGCAGTTTTATATCCCTGAGACCCGCAAGCCCATTATCTTGGAGGACTTTCAGAAAGAGAAGATTCTAAAGCCTATCTTTTATGGTGAGGACAGGCCGACGATGTCCCTTATTGGCCAAACGAAAAAATCTGGAAAAAGCACTTTAGCCGCTCTAGCCGCGGCTTTTCAGCTATTCTGTGGTGAGGATTTTAGCGAGACTTATATAGCAGCAAGAGATTTTCAGCAGGGCCAATGGATTGTTTTCTCCAAATTGGTCAAGGCGATAGAAATGAATCCTAATATGCTGCTCAACGTGAACATCACCAAGGACGCTATAGAGAGGCCAGCCACCGGCTCGGTGGTGAGATGCCTGCCGACCGAGATATCCGCTGCCGGCCTGAACCCTAACCTGGTTATATTCGATGAGCTCTGGAGCTACGACCTGGAATCGATGACCAGATTTTTTGAGGAGCTCACGACAGTACCCACCCGGAAGCACCCTTTGATCCTGATAGTCACTTACGCAGGCTACGACACGGATGAGGACAACCTGCTTTATTCCCTTTACCAGAAGGGGCTAAAGGGGAGGGATCCTACCTTTTTTTTTCTACTGGGATCACAAGAATCGTATGCCCTGGCAGACTAAGCAATATCTGAAGCAGCAGCGGGGAAGGTTGAGA
>WJOQ01000365.1 GCA_009618505.1 Clostridia bacterium
TAGCCCTTAGTTTTTGTTTGATTTCCCTAATTTTCTGTGGGTCTCGTATCGGGTCAACAACATTCATTTTTGCCTCTTTTCACCTTACATATTTCCTCTATTTTAGTACAGAACAGAAAAAAGTCAAGAACAAAATAGAGTAAAATCTCTCTAAAGGTTTTTGTGTAAAGCGATACAACTCTTCTGGCCTCACCTAACACAATAGGGTTTGTGTAAGGTTAATGTCATCAGAATTGAAATTTGGCTTGAGCGTGATGCTGCCTTTTATTATGTTGCTTATTTGGCTTCAAAATAGAATTTTCTCAGACAGAACCTGTATCCTGGAGATAGGACTTCCATACAGGCTTCCATAGAGGGTCAAATCAGGCACTTTCTCAACGAAGACGAACTATGTACCAACCCCAGGGAGAAAATGAAAATCCTGTTAAGAATTTAATTCCTTCCCCTATATTTTGGAAAAACCTAACGTTCAAAAATAGCTATTTTGTTTAAAATGGTTAGTTAATGGTTAAATAAAGGTTAATTTAACCTAATAGGTAAAAGGGCTTAATTATAAGCTTTTAGATAACCCTTTTTTCTAAATGAATTTTATTCGGTAAGAATTTTTAGGATTTGGTAAGATTGGTTGCGTAAAGAGTCAATCAAATATTTATACTCAGTTTGATTCATCGCTTCTCTAAGCATAACTTTTTCTACTTCAGGAAGTCCGCCACCTCTTCCCTTACATTCCCTTACGGAAATAAAGGTAAGTTCACCAGGCTCATTACTAAGAAAAAGAAACTTTCCTTTAGGCTGGTCTGCTGCTTCTCCTCTCTGGAGTCTCATAATGCCGGTTCTCATAATGGAGTGATGCCAGCCACAAAGTGGACAGCGGACCGTTCTTATATGTTTAGCCATATTAACTTCTCCTTATATTGAGAAACCCCTGTTTACCCCTCTTGACGGAAAAGAGTTAACAGGTGATAAAGTTATCTCAACAACTGTTAAAACTATTTTAATATCCCAACAGGTGTTTTTCTACAGTTAACAGCCGTTATTATCTCAACAATTGTTATTTTATTTGTCAACGGCAGTTAGTTCTCGTTTATTTGTCAACTACAGTTTCTTGAGAACCAAAGGGATGTTATTAAGTGTAGTAACAAGCAATTTAATATCTCTTAGTGAATCAATAATTATTTGTTTTATAATTTGCTCTCGGTAGGTAGCAACTCTTGATATTTTTCCAGTAGACTTTATAATCTACTTAGGAGTAGATTTTCTGAGTAGATTTCTTCCAGATTAAAAAATCTACTTTTTAAGTTTTTCCAGAATCTATCGCAAGTAGATTTGTAGATTATTTAATCTACTTTTAAGTAGATTTTTTGTAGATTCTCAAAAATCTACACCTCGGCCGAGCAAAACTCATGCATCCCGATCTCTGTAATGAGCAGTTACAAATGAGGCTTATAATGAGAATTTATAATTAGCCCTCTTATAAAAATTCTTATAGTCGTTGAGGAAAAATTGATTTGCCATGCTTCTGATATCTATTAAAATAACAAAATGGAAATAAGTAACCCGAAGAGGAGACCAGAAACCAAAAAACCAACGATCACAGCATGGGATTGGCTAACGGAGTGAAACTAAATACGGCAAGTCCTACAACTGACATGAGATTCTAGCCTATCATTGCATGAGACTTACAGTCCCATGTCTGGGGATAAGTAACCCGAAAGAGAGGCTAGAAACTAAACAACCAACGATCACGGGATGGAACTGGTTAACGCACTGGGACTAAGTGTGGTAAGTTCAGCAACTGGCACAGGAATACGGCCTATCACTGAATGAGACTTTGAATTATCTAAGCGATGGAATGTCTTAAGTTAATGATTTAGAGATGTGTAAAATTAATACGTTAGACAAGTCTAACCGAAGTTTAGGCAGGCGTATTTTTAAAGGAGAGGAAAGTGAACCAGGACCAAAGAAGAATTCTCGGATTTTGTATTGATGAGTGGAAATCTCTCGCACCTTTGAAGGAGGAAATTTCATACTCTACTCTTTATCGCATAGCGAAAAATTTATGCGGCAGAAGATTGCTCCTTCATAGGAGAGTGAAAGGATATAGAACCACTCGGAGAGGGATTCAGGCATTGCAGAAGGCGAGCACTGAGGTACGGACATTGGAGGAAGACAAATCTGCGGAGAAGAAGCGGCTGGAAGAAGGGAAGAACCAGATAGTGCCCAAAAAAACTCCAGTTAACCTTGCTCCGATCCAAAAACTTCTAGGGTTGTCAGATGAAAAGATAAACTTTTTCTCCTCCCTTTACTCACCATTGAAGAAGATACCTAGCGCCACCCATGAGGCTATGGTTGAGCTTGTCTGGGCAGAGGTCTGTGATAGAGCTTGGCCGGTAGATAATTTTCATCATCTGAATTTTCTTAACTTTGGAGATACTTTCAGATGGAAAACGGAGGAGGCACGCTTTTGTACTTACATGGTGGTCAAAGAAGAAGAAGATATTAGCTCCTATATAATAGAAGCCTCTTTAGAGCATGGTTACTCTGCTTGGCTACGAGGAACTTCAAGGGGAGAGCACATTTTTAAAAGAAAGATACTGGAAAAACCCTATGTTTGCCTGGAAGATTACCAAAATGCGGATAGAGACAGCAAGCGGGCTGTTGGACATTTACTGCTCGGACGCATCAAATTAGATTGGCAAAATAAATCGGAGACTATCTCTTGTGTAGCTATGGTTAATTTGAACCCTCGAGAAGGGAAGACGCTTTTTCAAAAAAGTGGTTTCGATAAGCCCCAGATTCGGCGTCTTATTCCGTGCGACTTCGACGCAATTCAATTACCAGACCTCGAGAAGATCGGCCAAGAGGCGATAGAAGCAGCGAGGCAGTTTGGCCCTCTTAAGATAGAGAAACCCAAATCTGATTGCAGGCCATATCGAAAAGAGCTCATTGACTACCGAAACAAGCTTTTCACTGAGGAAGGGCAATCTCTTATAGATGTTGAAGGCTTACTTAATCTTGCTAGGGGCTTCACTGGATACGGCTTCAGTGCTTCCGAGGCTATCCGATATACGCTTTATAAGATCGCTCTACCATATCATACAGTGGGCTGGCTGAAACCAGAATGGGTTCAGCGTTTTAGTAAAGACAAATCAGTAAGAATAGAAATCAATAAGGAATCCACCCCAGTTTTTGTAAAAGCAGGTAAGAAAGACCTACAAACGCTAAAAGAGGAGATACGATTTGAGGATGAACATCGAGATGAAGTAGAGAAATTAAAAAAAGGGGACGAAGAAGTAGAAAAAGTTAAAAAATTTCTACAAGAACAAGAGCTCAGTTGGGAAAAGTTCAACCAGCTCGTTCTTGAGGAAGGAGATAAAGTCCCTTCTCCTGAAAAGGCTGAAAATGCACTTAAGAAAGTTAGCGAGGCATATAAAAATATCCAAGAGAGGCCCTGGGATAATTTAGCAAATTTAAAGGAAGCAAACAAGTGGCTGAGTGAAAAATACATTACACCCTTCAAAGAAGTGATGCAGCAAGTTAAAACATGGAAAGAAATCAAGAGTCAGATCTGGGAGAGAATATCCGATGTTAAGAAAGTAAGTGGAATAGCTCCCATCAGAAAAATGATAGAGGAATCTGCTTTACCTTCCATTATAAAAGATAGGCTGAAAGAGAAAATAAATAAAAAAGAGATTGATTTGGAGAAGGAAAAGAAGAATAAAATTAAGGAATTGAAGAGCTATGTTAAGGATATGGAGAGACTGAATGATTCGTTTAATAATCGTGACGAGATGAGGAGACGGGCCCGGGATATTGCGCAGGACCTTGTAGAGCTAGACCTCATCAGGAGAGAGGATGATCAGTTCACGGAAAAACATGGCGAGAGCTATGCATTGGATGCTTTTGACTTCAAAAAATGTGCTGATAGCTCTTTTTTCGTTGGCTGGAACAACATTTGCCACCAAACCATTGACCTCCTTAACGGAGTTAAGCCGACTCCACCAGAGACAATAGAGAATTTTTTCTTTTCCGATTCTCAAAAAGGCGTAGGGAACGGGAAAATGCCGACATGGAAAAAGTGGGCTTGGGGGGCAGGAATAGCAGGAATAGCGGGAGTAGCGGGATATTCACTTTTAAAAAATAGGAAATCTAAGCCTCTCAAACTTTATATTCAGATAAAAAACAATTTAATTGAAGTTACATATCTAAGACAGGAGGGCAATTGGCTCCTTTTCCAATCAGTAGATTTTTTCCAACCTAGAATATTGAAATTACCTTACGACAGAATCCAGGCAATAGCCCTCTTAAAACCAGAATATGGAAGGAAGGAGTACTCCTTTATCCGTCAGGAAGAAGAGGAAATAATAGTCCAAGGGGGCCAGAATGATAAAAAAATTCCCATCCAGCAAGTCGATAAAATCATTTATCAAGAAATTCCTTCGCAAGAAGAAGTTCAACCTGAGATTTCTCTTACATATCCTTTTCAAAAACCAGATATTTTGTCATATCCATAAGTACAAAGGACTGAACCAACTAAGCAATCATAAAATCACGTCAGCTTAATTGTAGCTTTAGTGAATGTGCGAATAAAGTTATATAACCTTATTTGAAAGCCATCTTACTCTACTGCTTCCCTTAACTCCTTCCCTGCTTTAAACTTAAGTACCTTCTTTGCCGGGATAGTTAAGGCTTCTTTAGTTTGGGGGTTTACTCCTTTTCTTTCTTTCCTCTGCCTCACCTGAAAGGTGCCAAAACCAATTAAAGTAACCTTCTCACTCTGGGAAAGTGTACCTGTGATGGTCTTAGTTATAGCGTCCAATATATTCTTAGCCGTCCTCTTGCTAATACCTGTCTCATCACTTACCTCACTTACTAACTCTGCCTTGTTCATTCTATTCTCCTCCTATTTAGATTTCCACCTATAGGCGGATTTCTGAATTTCACTTAAGGTCATCCAGATTGGCGAAGCCACAAAGCGGTTTGGATGAAGGAAGTGAGCCGCCAATCTGGTGTTATCTGCCGTTGCTGCTTAGATTTTATCTTTACTCTCCTCCCACCATTGACGCCATTTTGCAGAATCTTTTCCAAAGTCCTTTCCCGAACACATTTTCAGAGCCTCAATCGCTGCATCACGAACTGGCAAGACAGCAGAGATATGTTCAAGGTAGTAGTGCTTATATCCCCATTCGTTACGCGAGAACTTAGCGGAGTAGCGTATAGCTCCGTCGATAAAGCACGAGTCATCGAGATAGGGAATCAAATATGGAATAAGACAGGATTGCGCTCTCCTCCCAGCTCTTATTACAAGCTGCTGACGGAGCTTCATAAACGCGTAGGATATGCTAATAGGGCCGGAACTATCACTACTTATCCAAAACGAATCACTGCTAGGACCAGAAGACCGCCAGTAAAATGAAACCGGCCAGCACGGGTGGGTTGAGTATTTCACAAGCAAGCGTTGTAATCCTGATATATCTTGTACTTCGCTAATTTTGTCATTTAGCAGGCTAAAGGCGTGCGACACCTTCTCACAATGCAATGTGCAACTGAGAATAAACCCCTCAAGTGCCTCAATGGTTCCTATTGATACAGCTTTGCGATACGCTTCCGCTTTCCGTTGTTGCGCTGCCTTCTTTTCATTTCTGATCTCAGCTATTTTCTCCCGGGCTTCATCGGCGAATTCACCATTAGGATACCGCTCTAGATGATACTCGTATGCAGCAATCGAGTCTATTCTCTGCATGTTTTGCCAATCAGATCTCTCACCCAGCCCCATACATCCAGATAACAACAGTGGTATTAGGACCCCTAGTAATATAAGCACCCCAAAAAACTTCGTCTGTCTTACTGTCTTTGCTTGCATTTTTCCCTCCTCCTTATTCAGGCTAAAATTGGCTTATTTCTAAAAAGCAAGGAAAATAGGTTGCCCTAGTTCTGAAAGAAGCCCAGAAATGCCTCTATTTTGAAAGATCTTGACCGGGGCAATGTTTTATACCTTGCTATTTTACTCTACTGCTTCCCTTAACTCTTTCCCTGCTTTAAACTTAGGTACCTTCTTTGCTGGGATAGTTAAGGCTTCTTTAGTTTGAGGATTTACTCCTTTTCTTTCTTCCCTCTGCCTCACCTGAAAGGTGCCAAAACCAACCAAGGTAATCTTCTCAAAAAAGGGGCAAAAGTCAAATTTTAGCCTTTTTCATCTTCCCCTCTTTTTTCTTATTTTTACTTAAAAATCGCTATAATGTAGAACTGACCTTCGCTTTCAAACGCAAAATTAGCCCTTCTGAGAATCTATGGGGTCTCATAAGTCACCTAGCCTTGAGAAAGTGCCTGTATGAGCCTCTATGAGCGTCTTTTTTCTCTCCAGGAGAGGCAAAATTTTGCTTTGGCCTGATTTGGTACTTCCGTACCAAAAATGTACATTAAATTAAAGAACTTTGTTTTTGAAGGTCAGACTACTTTCAAATTTTAACTTATAAGACATTAGTCCCCTATACTTGAGGTTTTCCTGAATAGAAATTTTTGGGCGATATAAACATCAAAGTCTATTAGGCTCGCAATTAGGTCTTGCGTATCGGATAGCTTGATTCTACCTATTTTTTGCTTAGCTTCTTTCTTTTCTATTGTTACTTCCTCTTAATTATAACTTTTAGGTTTTAGATTTAAAAGAGAAATATAAAAAGGTTTATGATGTGGTGGAGTTTTTGAAAAAAACTACACATAACGTAGTAATCTTTACGTAGTAAATACGTAGTAAATACGTAGTGTGCTGTGGCTAAGTTCGGTTAAATTTAGTCCTATTAAGCATTTCTGAGATAAGGGTTGCCCCCGAGAGGGCAGTAAATTTCCCCCGAGAGAGCAGTAAATTTCCCCCCAGAGGGCAGTAAAAATAGCTAATTTTCCCCCGAGAGAGCAGTAAATTTCCCCTTGGAGATAATCCAAAGAGTCTCCAGACACCCAGAATGAGTTAAGTTTGGTATGGGTCATCTTTTGGCTTAGAGGGAACAAGGAGCTTTATTTTCCATTTCCGCATATTATAAGGTGCCTTCTTTTGACTTTTCACAGTAGCCGTATAACCCTCTAGTAAGCCTCTATGTTTTGCTTCATTAGCGCCCTCGATAAAAATATCATGAATTTGCTTATTGCTCATCTTTCTAAGTTTGTTTGAGGGGATTCCAAAATCGTGGACTAGGATGTTTTTAACATATTTAGGATATACTTCTCTTCCCATACCTTTTTTCTTAAGTAGGGACTCACAAAAATTCCTCAGATAGGACTTCATTTCTTTTGGTTTCACCTTCAGTAAATCCACAGGGTAGTCTATATAAGTTAGAGTTTGGCTATCCATCTCTGACCTGAATAGCGGTTTAACTACCCTTGGGTTGAATTCAACAATAATACTATCTCCTCTTTTTTTTGGCAGTTGTAATCTGTTAATGATGTGACCCACCTCTAAAACCTTATTATCTCTTGATATTATGGTATATGTCCCGTAGGCCCAAGTTAAAAGGCCTTTCTCTAGGTCAGAGTATAGTTTACTTCTCTTCTGAGTATCTTCCCCTATAAATTCGAGTAGGTGAGATTTTTTAAAACTGGGGGAGATAGTGTTTCCGGCAAAAGCAAAACCTAGAGTGCCAAAAAGAAATCTCCTTACATTGACTCCTACGGTAGGAATATCCTTTTCTTTTGTGTTTGCCAATATTTCAGGGGGGATCAAGAAGCTAAAGATTATGGTTTTGCCTCTGCTTTGAATTTTATATTTAAGGACTAAGCTGTTATCCTTGAGTATCTCTTTATGAATAAGACTACTTCCGGTTAGTCTGTATGGAATTAGTAGCGGTATGACCTCATAGAATTCACGGTTTATAGGAATAGAGCGAAGTGCCTTAACCTCGTCAAACTTAAGAGAGGGAAGGTCTTTTTCTTTTTTCTTTGCTAATTCAGGAGGAGGCTTTAAAAGTTCTCTCTCTATCTTTCTCTCTATCTCTTGGACTTTAAGCTCTTCGATGAAAAACTCTGCTATTACCTTGTAAAGTTTTTTTTCTTCGTTTTGGGATAATTGGAATGATTTTGATTTATTCTTAATTCGGTCAGACAGATTGAAGGGAAGATTATCAATTTTTTTTATCCACGCTTCAGCAAGACTCAAAGCCCACTCCTTAGGATGTTTCAATTGTTCTTCTAAGTACTTTTTGAATTCCTTTTCCAGTAATTTTTTTTTAGTTATTTCTAGGTTTTTTTTATTAATTGTTTTGCTCGTCTCTTTTTCTTTGCTCTTCATTTAGACTATCTCCTAAATCAACCTTTAAAATAAGACTTCTTCTCGACCAAAAAACTTAATAATTTAGAAAAAAATAAAATATGTAGTGGTTAAACGCTAAAAAGCTTAAGCGTCAAAGCGTCATAAGTTTTCATTGGTCAATTCCTCGATAACCTCACTTAATTGCATATCATTTTTAGCAGCATAAAGCCTTAATTTTTTTGATTGCTCAGGAGATAAATAAATAGTATACCTTCTAACCGTTTTTCCTGTTTCTCTATAGCTTTTATCCAACGCCTCAGCCTATTATGAGTAGTATAGGTTGTAGGTGGGGCTTTAAAGGTGAGGGTAACGAACTAATCCCAGTTATACTGGTTAAGAAAATCAACCCATGCTTTGCGTAAGGGATTGACGTTATAGACCTTTTTATTAGAATGGTACATGTCTTTATGTCCATGAGCCAAGGTTCTTTCCTTCTAAGGGACTTTGGCCCTCTCTATTTTAATACAACTACGCTTTCTCTTGCTTCTCTTCCCACTCCCTAGCAGCCTTCTCAGTAGTGCGATGTCCAACCTGGAAAATATGTCCCCCAGGCCACCTTCCTTGATGTTCTCTTTCCCTTCATTCCAAATCATCTGTTTTACCGCTATGAACTATCTTTCTCCCAACTTTATAGTGGTATTTATAAGTATCTCTCTTTCCAGCCACTTTATACTCTCACCTCCTACTTCGATTCAACCTAAACGAGCCTCTGTAATATATCTACCAACTGGTCTTTAATCTCGCTTAGGTCATTATTAAGACCCTCCGCGATATTCGCAAGACCAGCATTAAGATTCCATATTATATGATCAGCTCTATTATCAATATTATTAGTGAGACTAACATTCTCTTCAAACTGTCGTCTCGCATCATTATAACTCATTACCTCACCCCTTTTCACCGACGCATAGTTCCCCTATTAACTAAAGAAACGAGTGATCCTTCCGAACATGGCATACTCCTTCTTCTTTATTTTTCTATCGTCTTTATAAGTCCTGTAAAAAATGCAGCTTTACTTTTTTTAATTTGTTTTTGATGGTCCATGTCTTTGGTTATACTGAGAGCTTGATAAATTACCTCCGATGAATACTGTGCTGCAATTTTTTTATAAAAGGCCCGACTATGGTTATCTTGAAGTTTTTCTTCCATTTGGTTAATAAGGTCTTTTATTTCGTATTCTGGTTTTTTGGGATATTGAGTAACGTTAACGTTATTATCTATATCTTGTAATACTGTTTTTTGTGTGTCTCTTTTTGGGACTAGCCCTTGTGCCGCTAGAGGGACTACCTTTTTGGCCCTTGTTTCATTTTGGGACAAGGGCAATTTTATAATATTCAAAGAATATGAAGTAGGTAAGAAACCTTTCTTTTGATTTTTTCTTCTACGAGCTATAATAATATTCTTCCCTTCTAATCCCTTTATTGCTCTCGCCACACTACTTTTTCCAAGACCGGTTCCTCTGTCTAATATTTTACCCTCTTTGGTTTTTATACCTTTACATATTTGTGCTATGGAAATATTATCGCTATCTTTTTTAAATCCGAAGGTTCTTCTGACGACATAGAGTAATGTTTTTAATTCAGACTCATTGAGTTGGGATAGTAATTCGTCAAATAGTTCATCAGGAACTTGGGTATACTTCGGAGACCGGAAACCTAGGAATTTTTTATCCATAAAATTTCTCTCTTCTATGAACTTCTTAACTACTAAAGTAATTAAGTTATGTAGTTCTTAAGGTGCTAACTTCAGAAGTTCGAAAGTTCATTAGTTAAGGATTTGTGTTATTATATTATGGATTTATTTTCTCTCTAATTCTTTTAAGGAGTTCGGTTTCGTTAGGGATATTTGTTTTATTAATATCTAAATCTTTGAGTGCATCTATGAGAGTTCTAATAATTGTGTTTTTTGTAATCCGTTCTTTTTTATTACCACTATCCCGACTGGTCATAATTTCTCTAGTTAACTTTTCTAAAAAACCAAGTTGGTTTTCTCGAAGAAGAATAGAAAGCTTTACTTCGAAACTTCTGAACTTAGGAACTGCAGGAGTATGAAAGTTAATAGGTTCGGAACTTTGGTTTTTAGGTTTATCTTTAGATTGTTTGCTAGTGTCTGCTATCCAGTCTAAAGGATTGTCGCCCAAACCTGTTTTTTTAGGCATGAGATAGGACCTCTTTTGCCAATTCTTGATAATCTAAACTACCATATGAGCGAGGAGCATATAATATCACTGGTTGTCCGTAGCTCGGAGCTTCAGCGAGCTTTACATTATCTCTTATCCTGGTTTTAAATGTTTTTTCTTTAAAAAACTCCTCTACTTTCCGAGTTACATCCCTACAAATATTTTTTCTACCATCAAACATTGTAAGGATAACTCCACTTATTTCAAGCTTCTTATTAAGTCTTTCTTTTACCACTTTAATAGTCTGGAGGAGTTTGGTCATCCCCTCTAAAGCAAAAAACTCTGCTTGTATTGGTATAAAAAGTTCTTGTGCTGTGTTGAGAGCGTTGAGAGTAAGAATTCCTAATGAAGGAGGACAGTCAATTAGAATATAATCATATTTATCATTAAGCCCTTTGATTCTATCTTTAAGTATATTTTCTCTTCCTACTATATTGACTAATTCTATTTCTGCTCCGGAAAGGTTAACATTAGAAGGAAGGATGTCTAATTTTCCCAGTAGGGTTTTAGTTATTGTTTTATCTACTGGATGAGAATTCATAAGCACATCATAGATAGTAGTCTCAATTTCGTGAGGTTTAAAGCCTAAATGAGTCGTAGTGTGTGCCTGAGGGTCAATGTCCACCAAGAGAATCTTTTTTCCTAATCCAGCAAGACAAGCTCCTAAATTAACTGTTGTAGTTGTCTTACCAGATCCGCCTTTTTGGTTGATTATGGCGATAGTTCTTGTTCTCAATCGTGTTCACCTTTAAAAATAACTTTACTTCCCTTGAGCTACACGCTCTCCTACTTTCAAAAAATGCGACAAAGCATTTTCAGAGATTCGCCATGCACGGTCCAGTTTTAATCCTTTAATCTTACCCTTTTTAAGATAGATTCTCACGGTCTCAGGGTGTACTCTTATTAAATCAGCTACTTCCGCCACTGTAAGGTATTTTAGCATATTGCGTCACCTTTTGTCTTAAATAATTCTATTTATTCAAAACTATATCAGATAGTTTGATTTATGTCAAGTATTCCAATTTGTCCATGAATAATCAAAAACATATTAACGCTAAAGGGTGTGAGAGATTGACCGCCGTAATAGTCTTACCTGTTTCAATTTTGAAATTTAGAATTGCTATTTTCTTCATTTATTCACTCTCTTAAAAAAAACACTTGACAAAATATTGATAGTATGATAAAAGTAGCAAAAAGTAAACTCTTTTTTTTCTATAACAGCATTCAGAGTAGGTAGGGGGTTGACAAAGTTTCACCCTTTACTATAACATACTCAAATCATAATTTCAATAATTGAGATTATGAGAATGGCTACAAGAGGCATTGAAATGTCCAATGAATCGTTTAATTTTCTCAAGAGTATTGAGAATAACGTTGCGCAATTCGTGGTCCAATTCGCTTTTAGAATACCCATCCGGAACAAACTAACTCTTAGTGAGATAAAAGCATTGGAGAATGGACTGAAGGCACTAGACTCCGAACGTTTTCAATTATTTGATGGAACAGTGATTAAGGGCCCAGCGACTTTGTTCCAGGCCACCCACCAGCTACCAATAGGGGCGAGCACAATTGTAGTCCCCTCTTTTGTTTTCTCGAAGAACAGTTTTTCGTTTATTTGGCCTGTGCGTATGTTGGGGAAATATGTTTCTCGTCCCAAGTCATTTGACACAACTGATATGAACGTGCAGATGTCTGAGTGGTGTCTAGCAGTGCAAAATACTGTCAGTAATTTGCACTGTCAACGTACTGGAAAAATATATGAAATTGTCTTAGGTCAATTTGCTGAAGGAAAGAAGGTGGATTTGTTTCAAAAGCTATTCAAAATTGACCTTAGCGATATTGGCGAAATGAATCTTGCATTTTCGAGATATGTCGAGTCAGAGAATCTTCTCTACAACATCAGCACTAGTATCAGTTATAGGCAACTGGACCTCAAGTCTAATTTTAATATTGGTATGCGCATTGACGTTAACAATAGGGAGCTTGAAAGATCTATCGAACCGCCTCTTATGAAAAGAGTTTGGGGTTTTGCTGATGCTCTGATAGATAAACATATTGAAGAATTACTTGATGTCTGATAGACATGGGGAGGATATAGATGATTACCTATGTTCCCGAGAACCAAATAGACGAACAAATTACCAAAGGCGCTTTTAGCGAAACAGCATCCTTTGTCACGGCAGTGGTTTTTGGTTGGAGATATGAGAGCGGCCGGAACAAGATAGCGGAAGAGTCGTCTTTGAGAACATTGCGCATTGTGAGCAACAACAAAATATGTAATGGCAGGCCGACCATTCTTGGCACTCGTATTGCTGTCTCAAATATTGTGGAATTGCACCATTTGCTGGGATGGGACGTACAGAGAATTCTAGATGAGTATCCATACTTAAACAAAGAGCAAGTAATCGCAGCACTTGAATATTATGAACAACACACTAAAGAAATAGATAAATATCTAATGGAAGAAAAAGAAACGAATGTTCAATCACAAAATCCCTGCCCTTTATCTCAATGAAAATATACCTATCCGTCTAGTTCATATACTTTCTCTTGATGGAATTGAAGCAGTCCATACTGTAGAGGCGGGCAACCGAGGAGTCACTGATCAGTTCCAATTGGAGTATGCAGTCGACCGAGGCTGCATACTAGTGACTCATAATCGAAGAGATTTTAGGCAATTGCATGCCGAGTGGATGCAGGAGGGACGATCTCATTATGGGATACTAGTCATGAGCCACGATGAACCTGAAAATCTGGCCGAACGAATCCGACGTTTCTTCAAAGACATTTATCCTACCCTTACCCCACCTTTCTGCGAGTCTCCGCCTGCATGATTTGACTTCATTCCACCCGTACTACAAATGAAAGATGGCTCCTTCCGGCCTTTTTAGACCATGACTTCCAGACGCTGGAGTGTATCTTGGCCTAGAATATCTAGGTTATCGTCGTCAATGATTCGTTCCACCTTTGTCAGATAAAAAAATCGAGGGCAAATATAGAAGGAGAAAGCAGTAGCAAAAAACTAATATGCTAAAAAGGCACTTTTTCATTTCCTCTCCCTTCTCAAATACGCTTCCTTTACCTGCTCAGGAGCCAGGTCAGAGTATATCGCTGTAGTCGAAAGCCTTTTGTGGCCAACCTGTTTTTGAACCGCGGTTATGTTAATCTTGTCTTGAAGTGCATGGACTACGTGGGAATGTCTTAGAGTATGACAACTTGCGTCAACACCACTTCTCTTAGAGTATTTTTCCATTATCTGCTGAATCCTTCTCTTTTTAAGTCTGAATAATAGCCCTTTTCTCCTTCTAGTTTGCTTTAGATAGGCTTTTACTTTGTTCAATATTCCTATAGGGATAAAGACAGCCCGGCCAATCTTTGTTTTTGTGTTCTCGGCTGGGATCCGTATAAAACCAGATTCAAAATCTATATCCTCAATTTCCATTAGTGCAATCTCACTCACCCGGCAGCCACTTTCATAAAGCAATTCAATTATCAGTATGTCTCGAAAGCTATCTATGCTGTCTCGTAGCTTTTCCCACTCCTCTTTTTTCAGATACTTAATTTCTCGTTTATTGCACCTTTGTGTTTTTTTCATAAATTCACCTTTTTGGCTTGCTTGTTGATCGGGATCACCAGAACCTAGTTTATCAAATACTGCATTCTTGTCTATATAAGGTGCAATTCCAGTCTGAGAAATTACTGTAACTTTTATCTACTCAGACTTTACAGAACAAATAATTACTGACTTAACACAACGTAAGTCATATAAGTATAATCATCACAGAATCCTAAGTAGTTTAATCCGTCATTGTTATGTACTTGTAACATAATAATAGCGTATTGTCCGAAAGCATCTGTTGGCACTATCCAAGTACACACATTTAAATTACTCCAATCTTGGATTGTCTTAAAACCAGTACCAGGAGGTGCGTAATCAAATTTATATGAAAGTCCACTAGAATTGCTAACGTTGATAGTACACGTTAGCACATCTCCGATATAGATAGTTGGGGAAGAGGTGAGTCCACCCGGCCAGTCTCCACCAGTGCCTTTGGCCCAAGAGTTAGTATTTATATGACCTAGGCCGTCTGTCACTGAATCTATTATAGGTTGTATCTGAGGCTCGGTACCTCTAACCTCGATTTTCAGTGTCTCCGAGACAGAATTTCCTTGCTGGTCATAGACAGCCAAAGCGATATACCAATCTCCCGTATGATAAGTATGGTTGGTATATTCCCCCTCGGCGGTATCACCATCACCAAAAATCCATTCAAATCTCACTATTTCAGCTTCACTTCTTTCTTTAGACCCTGTTCCTCTAAGCTCTAAATATAATGTAGAGTTACTCGTCCCCAAAGTGCCCCAGTGAAACCAATCTCCTGGAGGGATTCTGCCCTCTATGTAAGCTACTAACCCATCTTCAGGCTCGGATAAAGTGGTAACAGTAACTTCATTTGATGGAGATGATTCTCCTCCATCATTGTAGGCAGTCACCTTATAGGTGTAGGTTGTCTCCGGGTTCAAACCGGTGTTATTGTATGAGGTAGCATTGGCTTCCATAACTCCCACTTTAGAGTAATTGTCCGTAGTTTTTCTATAAATATAGAATCCTGTTTCATCAGGAGAATTATCTTTCCAAGTAAGATTTATCTCTGAGGAGCTAACTGCAATACCGGCCAGGTTACTTGGAGCGGAAGGGGCGGGTTGAGTAATTGTTCGACACCCGGGTAAAGCCAATATTAAAGCCGCAAGTGGTAAAAGTAAATATTTTCTTTTCATTTTCTTAACCTCCTCCGTACCTTACAGAATAGCATAAGTGTAAGGTTATTTTTAGTTAAGGTCTAAACCAATACTCACATTTTGCTTTCACTGAATAGCCATTATCGTCTGTTCCACCCATTACGATCTCACGTTTTCCTTCTGGCTCAGCCGCCACAAGTTTGAAGGTTTTTGTCAAGGTGCTATTGCCTG